>NZ_JBSFYC010000015.1:0-134203 GCF_053595675.1 Streptomyces sp. NPDC002446
GGGGGGTGCGGTTGGGGCTGGTTTTCCGTATGTAACTCCAAGCAGTCCGGACACCCTGCCCCGGAGGACCGCCACCGCACCCCGAACAGCCCCGCGCAGCGGCAACAGCCCGCCGCAGGCGAAACAAGCGCAACCCCCACGGCGGGCCAGCCGAAAACGGGCTCACGCCCCGCGAGGGAAACTCACCTCGACCCGCCGGTTCTTCTTCCGGCCCTCCTCCGTGCTGTTGTCGGCGATCGGGTACTGCTCGCCGTATCCGCGGATCTGGAAGCCGACGGACGAGCCGAGGTCCTTGGCCAGTTCCTGCTGGACGGCGTTGGCGCGCTTCCGGGACAGCACCAGGCCGTGGCCCGCCGAGCCGAGGTTGTCGGTGAAGCCGAAGACCCGCAGGCTGGTGGCCTTCTGCCGCTTGATCTCGGTGGCGATGGTGGCGATCCGCGACAGCGCGTCCGGCGTCAGCTCGGCGCTGTCCTTGCCGAAGAGGACCTCGGCCTGGAGCGCGAAGGTCACATTGTCGTTGGTGTCCTGGCGGCGCTCCGAGCCGTCGTCGGTCTCGACGATCGACTTGATGTTGAGGACCTTGGACGGGGCGAGCTCGGCGCCCTGCACCATCCGCAGATCGGGGTCGGAGGGGTCGATGCGGACCGGGGGGCTGGAGTCCTCGGTCATGCCCGGCGGGTCGGCATGGGCCGCCGGGGCGGTCAGCGCCGCGGTCAGCAGCAGGGCGACGGCGGCGGTGACGGCCGTACGGGCGCGGGGTGTGCGCCGGGCTCGGGGCATCGGGGTCACGGTCATCGGGGCGGCCCGCTCAGTCCGTGATCTGCACGCTGGCCGGCGGCATGGTCGGCAGCTGGAAGTCGACCTCGGTCACCTTGGCCGGCGGCGCCGGGAACTGCGCGAATATCGGACGGCTGGCTCCCGGCAGCAGACCGCTGAGACCGGTCGTGCACAGGCACTCGCCGTTGGTGTCGCGCAGTACCAAGTACCGCTTCTTGCCCGCCTTGTCGACGAGGGTGGCGCCGGAGAGGGAGGAACGGGAGCGCAGCTCGGTTTCGTTGGAGCGCCAGTCGATGGCGTTGAAGGCGCGGGTGCCGCGGTTGGTCACCGTGCCGTTGACGGTGACGAAGCCGCCGGAGTCCCGGACGACGGAGTGCAGGGTGATCACCACCCCGTCGGGGCCCTTCATCTCGCCGATCACCTTGTCGGAGTCGGCCGCGGGGGCGCCGGGGCCCTGGTCCTTGGGGGCGGTGCTGCGCGCCGGCGGCTTCTTGTCGTCCCTCGCCTGTGCACCGCCGTCACCACCGCCGCCACAGCCGGCCACGACGAGAGCCAGGCCGGCAGCGCTCGCCATGGCGACCGCTCCCCTGGCGGCTTTCGTGGTGCGCCGAATGCTCATGGATGCGATTCCTTCGATCGTCGTGTGGTCGGGCGGGCCCGGCTCAACGGGCCAGGCGTACGGAGAAGAGGTCAAAGGCTTCGGGGAGATCGTGGAGGTTGCCGGGGTCGAGCGTCCAGCCCTCGCCGTCGCAGGTGATCTTGATCGCGGCGGGCTCGGGGGAGTCTTTGCCGTCCTTGCCGCCCCTGCCGTCGTCGTCCCCGGCCGGGTCGAGGGTGCAGCGCGGGCCGACGACGGACTTCGCCCCGGCCGACGCGTGCTTGCTCTCGGTGCCGGGGATGACCGAACGGCCCACGGTGTCACGGGTCCTGACCGTGACGGCGAACGAGGTGGGCCAGGAGTCCGGGGTGCAGGAGGCGACCTCGGCGTCATTGCGCCCGGCGAACCAGGCCGCGCTCCGGCAGGCGGCCTCGGACGGGGCGCCGCGCCCGTTCAGCAGGTCCTCCCAGGCGGCCCGGTCGCTCTCGTAACTCCCGTCGCGGATGCCGTCGAGCACTCCCTTGGTCAGCAGATCGCGGTACTTCTGGCCGGCGGCGAGCGCGGCCGCGTCGGCGGCGGTCTGCGCGCCGTTGCGGGTGGCCGCCGCCTGCCCGACGGCGAAGAACGCGAGCGCGAGAAAGAGCAGGCCCCCGACCGCAACGATGTAGAGCGGAAAGGCCTGCCCGGCGTCGCGCCGGCTGCGGCGCGTGGTCGTGGCCGTCACGGCGGTGGCGGCGGGGCCTAGATACCGACGACGTCGGAGATCTTGTTGGCGATGGCGTTGGCGATCTGGCTGCCGAAGTCCGTGGTCGACAGGACCAGGACGATCGCCACGACCACCGCGATGATGCCGAGGTACTCGATCGAGGTCTGTCCCCGGTCGTTCCCCAAAATCCGCTTCGCCATCGAATTCCCCTCCATGGGCGGCCGTACCGCTCTGGTCCGGCAGATCTGCCCCCGTGATGCCGGCGCGCTCGTGCGCGCTGCCGACACGAGAAAAGTACGCCGGAACGGCGTTCCCGGAACAGGGATTCCGTACCCAATCCTCTGCGGGAGACACGGGCGGAAGACACAACGGCGCGATTCGGCCACTCAGTCGCACTCCGTCCACCCCCGCTCCCCCTCCGGGACCCCGTCCCGTTCCGATGCCCATGCGGACCGGCGGGCCGCTGCGCACCGCAGTGCGCACCCGCTCGCCGGCCCACCCACTGTGGCACAACTCGTTGCTCCTGCGAAGGCGTTGACGAGAAGCGAACGGTGAACCGTACGCATCCGGCCGGGCACGGGGCGCGCCCGCCGGGGCCGTACACCGCGCACTCGCCGCAGGGGGTACGGCACGGTCAGTCGCCCATCAGCGAGCCGAAGTCGGTGCCCGAGCCGAGGAAGAAACCGGCGATGAGCAGGATCATCGTGGCCGGGACCATAAACGTGGTGACGATCATGGTGGCCTTGGGGACCGCGCGGGCGGCCCGCCGCCGGGCGTTCTGGGCATCGGTGCGCCGCATGTCGTTCGCGATCTGGATCAGGGTCTCCACGATGGGGGAGCCCAGCTCCTCGCCCTGCTGCAGGGCGGTGACGAACTGGGCGACCTGCTCCGAGTCGTTGCGTTTGCGCAGTTCGTCGAAGGCGGCGCGGCGGCTGACGCCCATGTCCATCTGCCGGAGCGTAATGCGGAGTTCATCGGCCCAGGGGCCCTCGTACTTCTCCGCGACGCGGTCCAGTGCCTGGCGGAAGCTCAGTCCGGCGCTGACGACGACGGCGAGCACGTCCAGGAAGTCCGGAAGAATGCGTTCGATGGTGTCCTTGCGCTGGCGGATCGCGGCCCAGATGCCGACCTCGGTCCAGAAGAGGCCGAAGAGCACCATCAGGACACCCAGAACCGGCTGGCCGCGCAGGAACATCACCAGTGCGCCGAAGAACCCGAGTCCGCCGTAGACGGCGCGGCGGGCGGCGTAGCGGTCGACGGTCAGTCCGCCCGGGTTGCCGGCCAGGTCGATGCGGCGGCGGATACGGGCGGTGCGCTTGTCGCCCATCAGACGCAGGACGAACGGCGCGTAGCGCATGCCGGCGCGGTCCACGGCCGAGCCGACGGCCGTCGTACGTGTCGAGCCGACCTCCAGCGACAGCGCCAGGTCGGGTGGCAGCCGGGCCTCGCGGCGGTAGAGGGCGATACCGCAGGAGATGCCGACGACCGACAGCGCCAGGGCCGCGGCCAGCACGATTCCGATTCCCATAGCGGCTTCCGTTCCCGTTAGACGTCGATCTTGGACAGCCGGCGGATGAAGAAGAAGCCGAGCCCGTACAGGACGAAGGCCACCACGACGGCCAGCTGGCCGAGGAAGGACGAGGTCATCCGGTCGATGGCCCCGGGGGCGATCCGGTTCATCAGCAGCAGGGTGCCGATGCCGAGCAGCGGGACGACATAGGCGGTGACGACGACCTGGGAGAGCTGGGTGCGGACCTCGCGGCGGGTCTCCTTGCGCTCCTCCAGGGTCCTGGTGAGGTTGCGCAGCGAGCCGACGACGGTGCCGCCGGCGCGGTTGGCGAGCACCAGGGTGGTGACCAGGACGACGAGTTCACGGGAGGGGAGCCGCTCGGCCAGCTCACCGAGCGCCTCGTCGACGGAGTGGCCGACGGAGAGCTTGTCGGAGACCTTGGCCAGCTCCTCGCCGGCCGGCGCCTCCAGCTCCTCGGCCGCCATGCCCAGCGCCGTACGCAGCGCCAGCCCGGCCTGGGTGGCGTTGGCGAGGATCCGGGAGAGCTCGGGCAGCTGGTTGATGAACTTCTCGATGCGTTTCTGGCGCTGCCAGTTGAGGAACGCGAAGGCCGCCCAGACGGCGACCAGCGCGGCGATCGGGCCGAAGAAGGGGGCGAGGGTGGCCTGGGCGATCAGCGACAGGGCGAGGACCGTGACCACCATGGAGACGAAGAACTCGCCGGGCGTGACGTCCAGGCCGGTGGCCGCCAGCCGCAGTTCGAGGCGGCGGCCGAAGCGGGTGCCGCGCAGGGTGCGGTCCACGGAGGGGAAGCGGCGGCGCCGTCCGGCCACCGGCAGCCCGCGCTCGTCGTCGAGCCGGTCGACGACGGCCTGCCGCTGGGCGCGCCCGGCCGCGTAGGTGCGGACGCCGGCGATCGCGAGCACCCCGCACAGCAGGGTGGCCCCGACGGTGAGCTGGGTGAGGTGCGTCCCGTCGGTCATGAGGTGGCCTTCCGGGTGGCGAGTTGGTCGTCGGTGGCCGCGACGCCGAAGGCGGGCGGGGCGGGCTCGCTCGCCATGAAGAGGCGTTCGGCGACCCGGCGGGGCAGCGGGAAGTAGCGGAAGCGGCCGTGCACGATGCGGTCGGCGCCCATCGGTTCGGCCTCGAAGCGGCAGACCGTCGCGAGCCGGTAGTCCTCGTGGCCGCGTGAGTCGAGGATGGCGATCTCGCTGATCCGGCGGGAGCCGTCGGCGTGCCGGGTGAGCTGGACGAGGCAGTCGACGGCGCTGTTGATCTGGTCCCGCAGCGCCTCGAAGGGGATCTTGACGTCCGACATGGAGGCCAGTGTCTGCAGCCGCATCAGGGCGTCCTCGGCGCTGTTGGCGTGGACGGTGGCGAGCGAGCCGTCGTGGCCGGTGGACATGGCCTGGAGCATGTCGAGGGTCTCGCCGCCGCGCACCTCGCCGACGATGATGCGGTCGGGGCGCATGCGCAGGGAGTTGCGGACCAGGTCGCGGATGGTGATCCGGCCCTTGCCCTCCACGTTGGGCGGCCGGGACTCCAGCCGGATGACATGGGACTGCTGGAGCTGGAGTTCGGCGGCGTCCTCGACGGTGATGATCCGCTCCCCGTCGGGGATCAGTCCGGAGAGCGCGTTGAGGAGGGTGGTCTTGCCGGCGCCGGTCGCGCCGGAGACCACCACGTTGAACTTCGCGCGGACGAGCCCGGCCAGCAGCATCAGCATCTGCTCGTCGAGCGTGCCCATGGAGATGAGTTCGGCCAGGGTGTAGGCGCGCGGGAAGCGGCGGATGGTGAGGGTGGCCCCGTTCAGGGCGAGCGGCGGAATGATGACGTTGACCCGCTCGCCGGACGGCAGCCGGGCGTCGACCATCGGATTGGACTCGTCCACGCGGCGGTTGACGGTGGAGACGATCCGCTCGATGGTCTGCATCAGCTGCTCGTGCGAGGCGAAGCGCACGGGGACCAGCTCGACCCGCCCGTAGCGCTCGACGTACACCTGGTCCGGGCCGTTGACCATGATCTCGGTGATCGAGGCGTCTTCCAGGAGCGGCTCCAGGACGCCGAGGCCGAGCGCCTCGTCGACCACCCGGCGGATGAGCTGGGCGCGTTCGGCCGTGGACAGCACCGGGCCCTCGCGGCTGATGATGTGGCCCAGTACCCGCTCCAGCCGTGAGCGGCGCTCGGCCGCGGCCAGCGAGGACATCTCGGCGAGGTCGATCTCCTCCAGCAGCTTGGCGCGGTAGACGGCGACCAGATGGCTGTCCTGGCGCGCCTCGCCGGCCGGCTCGGGGGCGACGATCCGGGCTTTCAGGCTCACCGCGGTGATGCTCCTTCGTGCAGGCCCGCTGCGCTGGGTGTCTCGGGGCGGGGCATGGTGGCGCTGCGGCTGGCGGTGCCGAAGTCGACGCCGGGGATGAGGGAGGGGATGCGGACGGTCGCGGTCGCCCGGACCGCGTCTCCCGCGCCGCCCACGGAGATCGTCGCGTCGTCGGCGACCCAGCCGCTCATCGCGGCCCGGCCGGCGGTCTGCGGGTCGCTCTCCTGCTCGGCCCGGTCCATCGAGGCGGTGCGGGCGGCGGCGCGCGCTCCGGTGCCGGCCTGCTGGACGGTGTAGGCCGCCAGGCCCAGCTGGATCACGGCCAGCGCGACCAGCAGCAGGATCGGCAGAAAGCCGAGGAACTCGATGGACACCTGGCCCCGGTCGCGGCCGGGGCCGCGCAGTCGGGCGGGGGTGCGCAGCCGGGCGGGGACGCGCAGGAAGGCCGGGGTGCGCGGGCGGCGGGCGGGGGTGCGTACGGCGCTCATCCTCGGTCCTCCTTCGCGACGCCGGCGGTGCCGGTGACCGTCCACGGGAAGTCGCCCGCGCCGGGGAAGAGCACCGGGACCTTGAGCCGGACCGTGGCCTTCCACAGGCCGCCGCCGGTGCCGCAGGAAGTCGTGGCGCCGGACCGCCAGGCGGACGGCAGCTGATCCTCGGCGGCGGTGCGGCAGGCGCCGGCGCCGCCGCCCTGGGTGGCGGTGGCGGCCCGCGCACCCCGGTCGGCGGAGTGCGCGGCGAGCGAGTAGGTGTAGCCGACCAGCACGAACTGCCAGAGCAGTACGAGCACCAGCAGGATCAGCGGAAGCAGTCCCAGGAACTCCACGGAGACCTGCCCGCGGTCGTTGCCGCCCAGGGGGCGCCGCACCGCTCAGCCCTCCTCGTACGGACCGGCCGGATCGAACGGCCCGGGACCGCCGGCCGCCGTGGCCGGACCGCGCCGCGCGCCGAACCGGGTACCGGATCCCGCCCCCGCCCCGGACGAGGACCCCGGCGCCGGACCCGGACCGGTCCCGGATCCGGGAGCCGCCCCCGAGGTGAGGGCCTTGCGCTTGCGCCCCGTCAGCGACGGACGCGCCCGGTGGTTGCCCCGCCCCTGCCGCGCGGCCGGTGACTCGACCAGCCCGAGCTCGCCCGCCAGCGCCCACAGCGCCTGCCTGACCGTCGACCGGGCATCCAGGTCCTGCATCCGGCCCGCGTCGACACAGGGCTGCAACTCCTTGAAGGCGGCCGGGACATGGGTGCGGGCCACGTGGGTGCCGGTGGCCTTGGCGACCAACGGCGGCTGGATCTCGGTGCTGCGGGTGAGGCGGTTGACCACCGTCGTGGTGTCCTCCGCCTTACGGATCTGCAGCCGGTCCCACAGCCGCACCTGCCGCTTGGCGGCGCGTACGGCCACCACGTCCGGGGTGGTCACCAGCAGGGCCGCATCGGCGAGTTCGACGGCCGCGGCGTTCGCGGACTGCATCTGGGAGCCGCAGTCGACGAGCACCACCTCGTAGCGGGAGCGCAGTGCGCCGATGATCTGGCGGGCCGCACGGTCGTCGACCTCCTCGCCGCGCTCGCCCTCCTCCGGGGCCAGCAGCAGCCCCAGCCCCGTGTGGTGGTCGTGCACCGCGTCCTGGAGAACCCGTACGGAGATGTCCTGGATGCCGGCCAGGTCGACGACCGAGCGGCGGAACTGCACGTCCAGATAGGAGGCGACGTCACCGGACTGCAGGTCGAGGTCGACCAGCGCGACGCTGCGGCCCGCGGCCCGCGCGGCCAGCGCCAGCTGCACCGCGGTGACCGTGGTGCCGACCCCGCCCTTGGCGCCGGTCACGGTCACCAGCGTGCCGGCCGGCCCGGGCGCCGCCTCCGGGCCTCCCCCCAGGTGGACCCGTACGCCCGCCGACCACTGGGCGGCGGCCTGCACCCGGGCGGCCAGCTCGTCGTAGCCGAGCGGGAATCCGACGACGCCCCGGGCGCCGGCGTCCATCGCCGCGGAGAACAGTGCGGGCCCGGCGTCGGTGGTGATCAGTACGACGCCGACCGCGGGAAAGCGCAGCGCCACCTCGCGGATCAGCTCCAGCGCCGGCGTCGGGCCGATCCGCTCGTGGACCAGCACGACCTCGGGGAGCGCCCCGACGGACGGGGGCGGTGCGGCGCCGGGCGGGGCCTGGTCGGCGGGCGGGGCGCCGGCGCCCTGGGCGGCGGCACCGGCCAGGGCGTCGAGCAGCGCCGCGGAGTCGGTGACGACGGCTCCGGGTTCGGCGTCCGGCAGCTGGTGGAGCAGCGAGGACACGGCCCGTGCGGCGTCCGGGTCGCCGATCGCCGGGAGGATACGGATGGTCACCTGGGCCTCCGTCACTTGTCGCCGTCGAGGGTGTAGGTGCGCTGGCCGGGCGGGACGGCGGCGTCGTCCCCGGGGGCGAGCAGGGCGAGCCGTACGTGGGAGGCGAAGGACTCGGCGTACGCGACCCGCTGGGCGTCCTGGGTGCCCAGCGCGAAGGTGATCGGGACGGCCTCGCCGGCCTGCCGGCCGGGTGTGGTGTCGCCGGGGTCCTTGGCCTCCAGGGGCGTCAGCCTGCCGACGTCGATGACCTGGGCGCCGGAGACGATGACCTTGGAGACCGGCTTGTCCTCGGGGCGCTTGCCCTCGAAGGTGGCGTAGATGTTCACCCGGGCACCGGGGTTGATCTTGCCGGCCACGCCGGTGGCGGCGTCGATCATGATGGCGATCTCCTGCTGCCCGGCCTTCAGCGCGGGCCGCTCGACGATCATGTCGCTCTGGAGCAGCGAACCCTTCTTGAGCGGGGTCACCGCGATCTTGCCGCTGACCTTGTCCAGGTCGGTCACGGCGGTGGGCGGCAGCCATCGCTGCGGCATCTTCACCTTCTCGAACTGCCCGGGATCCAGCGCCTTGTAGGCCGCGACGTCCGTCCGCAGCCGGTACGCGGTCTTCTCCGGGCCGACCTTGGACTCGACGTTCTTGATCACCGAAAGTACGCCGACGAACGCGCCGACCGCGCAGAGGACCGACAGGAGCAGCAGGATCACTCCGCGGCGCTGGCGTGAGTTCATGGGGGAGGGACCTCGATCGGGACGGGGGACGGGGCGGGCGGTCGGGGGCGCGGCGGGGGTCAGTGCGCGCGGGCCACCGTCCGCGGGGCGCCGGGGACTTCCGGGCGGGCGGTCGGGTCCGGGGGGCCGGGCAGGTCGGGACGGCGGGCGGCGTCGGGGTGGCCGGGCAGGTCCCAGTGGCCCGGGGCGGCGGGGCCGTCGGACGCGTAGGGGTTCCCCGGCACGGGGCGGCCGGACCCGTACGGGTTTCCGGACCCGGGGTGGCCGGACCCGTAGGGGATCCCCGGAACTCCGCGGGCCGGGGCGCCCGTTGCCAGGTTCGGCCCGCGGACGTCCAGCTGCCCGGGTCCGGCGCCGTAGCCGGGAGCGCCGCCGCGTACCTCCGTGGTGCCGGGCACACCGGACGGCGCCACCGGCGACAGACCGCGCTCCTGCCAGGGCGAGGGCGGCGGCCCGCACTCCGGAGCCGGCCCCGGGGCGGGAGCCGGGCCGGGGGGCGGGGCCTGGTCGGAGGCCGCGGCCGGAGCCGGCGCGGTGCGCGCACCCGGTCCCGGCCCCGCTATGGCCGCGGGGTGCCGCCCGGACGAGCCGCCGCCCCGCGCGCAGCGGTCCCGCGCCAGCGGCGCCGCGCAGAACGCACAGCGGTCGCCGAGGACTTCCAGGCCGCACCAGCCGCACTCCTCGCGCCGTACCGACGCCACCAGCTGGTAGAGCACGGACGGGTCCGGGATGGCCGCGGCGAACTCGACCAGCTTCTGGGTGCCCCACCACCGGGCCGACTCCGCGGGCAGCCGCTCCTCGTAGGTCCCCTGTACCTGCCAGGCCGGCGCCAGCGATCTTGTCACCCAGTCCGTGGCGAGCTGGCCGCGGGCGAGTGCGAGCCGGGTGGCGAAGCCCGGTGCGGGCAGCCCGGCCTCGGCGGTGTGCCGGTCCAGGTGCAGCAGCTGCGGCTCGGGGTTGGCCAGCACCGCGAAGTGCGCGCCGGGCAGCAGCGACTTGAGGTGGGAGCGCAGATCGACCTCGATCCGGTCCAGGCCGGTGACGCTGCCCAGCAGGGCACCCGCGTGGATGTAGTGGGTCAGCAGCCGCGCCGAACTGGCCAGCACACCGGGGCTGAAGTCGCACAGCGACAGCTGCCGCAGCTGCTGGGCGAGCAGTGCCGTGCCCAGCGGCGGCAGGGACGTCGGCACGATGGCGATCCGGTCGCTCTCCAGGACGGCGCGCAGGGTGTGCAGCCGGCGGACGTGTTCCGGCGGGCACGCGGAGGAGTACAGCGCGATGAGATGCCCGTGGTGCTCCAGTACGGCGCCGAGCTCCGTCAGGGCCTCGTCCAGCGGCTGGAGATGGGGCGCCCGCAGGACGACGGCGGCCGGAGTCCGCCGGTCGGCCGCGGGCAGCGCGAGGTCAGGGCTGGTGACTGCAATCGCGGTCGGCACGTCGCTCCCCCACTTCCTCCGGCCTCCGGGGGTCCCGGGACCGCGGATCGGCACAGCTCTGCGCCATAGGCGCCATACGCTCAGCACTGTATCCAGAGAGATACGCCCGGGAGAACACGTTCTGGGCTACTCGTCATGACCGGCTTCCCGCCGGGAAATTGCGCATACCGCCCGAGCGACGACCAGGCGAACACCCTCCTGCGGCAGGACCCTTGACAGGATCAATGGTCTGGACCACCTTGTACGGCAAGCGCAGGGGCCCCTGAGCGCGCATCCGCACCCCCCTCAACTCCCCCCCACACGGAGGCAGTCGTGGTTCGCGCACGATCAGGAAGAGTCACCAGGCGGCTGCTGGCCCCGCTGGCCGCCGCGGCACTGGTCCCGGCCGGCGCCCTCGCGGCCGGCACCGCCGACGCGGCCGAGGGCCACCCCGTCCCGGCCTCCGCCGCCGCATCCGCCGCGGTCCCCCGGCACGCCCTCACCGGCTACTGGCAGAACTTCGACAACGGCGCCACGGTGCAGAAGCTGAAGGACGTCGACGACGCCTACGACATCATCGCGGTCGCCTTCGCCGACACGACCGGGGAGCCCGGCGCCGTCACCTTCCGCCTCGACCCGGCCGTCGGCTACGGCTCGGTCGACGACTTCAAGGCGGACATCAGGGCGAAGCAGGCGGCCGGCACGTCGGTGGTCATCTCCGTCGGCGGCGAGAAGGGCGCCGTCTCCGTCAACGACGAGGCCTCGGCCCGGAACTTCGCCGACTCGATCGACAAGCTCATGGACGAGTACGGCTTCGACGGCGTCGACATCGACCTGGAGAACGGCCTCAACTCGACCTATATGACCCAGGCGCTCAAGGCCGTGCACGCCGCGCACGGCGATGTCGTGGTGACCATGGCCCCGCAGACCATCGACATGCAGTCGCCGCAGAACGAGTACTTCAAGACGGCGCTCGCCATCAAGGACTTCCTGACCGTCGTCAACATGCAGTACTACAACAGCGGTTCGATGAACGGCTGCGACGGCAAGGTCTACGCCCAGGGCTCGGTCGACTTCCTGACCTCGCTCGCCTGCATCCAGCTGGAGGGCGGGCTCGACCCGTCCCAGGTCGGCATCGGCGTACCGGCGTCCCCGAAGGCGGCGGGCAGCGGGCATGTGTCCCCGAGCGTGGTGAACGCCGCGCTGGACTGCCTCACCCGGGGCAGCGGCTGCGGCTCCTTCAAGCCCGCCAGGACCTACCCGGGTCTGCGCGGGGCGATGACCTGGTCCACCAACTGGGACGCCGCGAACGGCGGTGAGTTCGCCGGTCAGGTGGGCGCCCACGTCCACGGGCTTCCGTAAGCGCCACCCCCCGAAGGCCAGGTCCCGCGCATCCCGTGCCCGGGACCTGGCTCCTTTTCCGGCTCCCCTTAGGTCATCTCACCCGGGGGAGCTCACCTACGGGTGGCCGCCGGCTTCGGCAGCGCGCACCCCTCCGCGCTCAGATCCAGCTTGTTGCCGACGCCGAAGCACTTGGGGATCCCGTACGTCTGCTGTGCGTAGTTGATGCCCTTGCGCACGGTGACCTTGCCGTTCTCGTCCACCTCGCACGGGTTGTTGACGGTGCACTCCTCACCGTCCTCGTTGCCCGTGTTGTTGATCGCCGTGACCTTGCCGGTGGCGGTGTCGATCACCGGCGAGCCGGAGGTCCCGCCGATGGTCTTGCACTCCGGCGTGTAGCGGACCGAGTCCTTCCAGGTCCAGTCGCCCTCCTTGAGGGTGGGCACGAACCCGTCGATGTTGCAGGAGTAGATCTTCTTCCAGTAGCCGGAGACCACACTGATCGCGGCGCCCTGGGACGGGTGCTCGGTGGCCAGCTCCAGCGGCTTGATCCCGTACTTCTGCTCGATCTCGGCGTAGGTCGAACCGGTCTCGTAGAGCGAGACGTCGGTGTCGGTCATCGTGGCGTACGCGACCTTGGTGGCCTTGATCGTGCCCAGGTCACCGGCCGACTTGTCGAGCAGGGTGAAGCTGCGGCCGGACGGCTGGTCGACGATGACCTCGCCCGCGCCGGGCATACCGCCTTCCAGGCAGTGGCCGTTGGACATCACCAGGGCCGGGTCGTTCTCCTGCGAGGTGGGCATCTTGACCACCGAGCCGGAGCAGTTGCTCAGCGCGACGGTGCCGGCGAAGTCCACCGCCCTGGGCTTGTGGTGCGCCGGGCGGTGCGGAGCCCGGTCGGGTGCCGCGTGGGCCGTTCCGACGGAGCCCACCAGGGCCGCGGCGCTCAGCACGGCCGCGGCCAGGGTGCCGACGAGAGGTCGATTCATGTGGGGGTCCTCTCAGCTTCTGTCACCGAACGCCCTTGAGGGCCTTCGGATTTGTCGTGCGCATTGTGAACGCCACGACCCCGCGAGGCAATCAAATTCCGTAAAACGGCGGTGAGTTGACGCAACGGGGCCCGTTCCGGCCCGGCCGCCAGGACTCCCCCACATCTGGCCAGCCCACACCTTGACCCAGCCATGCCAATACCCGAACACTGACGCCGTCGCTTGGACTCACACCCCCCACAGGAGAACGCATGCGACCACGAACCCGCGGCGGACGCACCACCGTCCTCGCCGCACTCCTCTCCCTGGCGCTCGCCGCCCCGATAGCCGCCGCCCAGGCGCAGGCGTCCCCGGCCGGCGAGCCCGCCGCCGGCGCCTCGCAGGCCGCCGAACTCCCCCACCAGTACGAGGTGACCGGCCCCGCCACGCGCGCCGCGCGTACCGCGCTCTCGGCGACCGGCGCCTCCATCGACGAGGTGCACGCGGGCACCGTCGTCATCACCGCCGACCGCTCACAGGCCGCCGCGGTGCGCCGACTCGGCCACCGGCTACGGCAGTTGCCCGACCCGCCGGGCACCGGCAAGGGCACGCCGTCGTCCCGCGCCAAGGACTTCCCCGAGGGCTACACCGGCTACCACACCTACGACGAGGCGACGAAGGAGATCGACGGCCTCGTCGCCAAGTACCCGGACATCCTCAGCAAGCAGGTCATCGGCAAGTCCCACGAAGGCCGCGACGTCCTCGCCCTCAAGCTCAGCAAGAACGTCACCAAGGACGAGAAGGAACCCGAGGTCCTCTTCACCCACCACCAGCACGCCCGGGAACACCTCACGGTCGAGATGGCCCTCTACCTCCTGGGCGAGTTCACCTCGAAGTACGGCAGCGACGACCGCGTCACCAAGATGCTGGACTCCCGCGAGATCTGGATCCTCCCGGACCTGAACCCGGACGGCGGGGAGTACGACATCTCCTCCGGGGACTTCGCCATGTGGCGCAAGAACCGCCAGCCCAACGCCGGATCCAACGAGGTCGGCACCGACCTCAACCGCAACTGGGACTTCAAGTGGGGCTGCTGCGGCGGCTCCTCCGACGACCCCGGCGACGAGACCTACCGCGGCGCGTCCGCGGCCTCGGCCCCCGAGGTGAAGCTCGTCTCGGACTTCGTCCGCAGCCGCAACGTGGGCGGCAAGCAGCAGATCACCGCCGCCGTCGACTTCCACACCTACAGCGAACTCGTGCTGTGGCCCTTCGGCTACACCGACGCCGACACCGGCGAGGGCATGACCCAGGACGACCACGACACCTTCGCCACCATCGGCAAGAGCATGGCCGACAGCAACGGCTACACCCCCGAGCAGTCCAGCGACCTGTACGTCACGGACGGCTCCATCGACGACTGGCTGTGGGGCGACCAGAAGATCTTCGCCTACACCTTCGAGATGTTCCCGTCGTCGGCCGGTGACGGCGGCTTCTACCCGCGGGACTCGGTCATCCCGAAGGAGACCTCGCGCAACCGGGAAGCGGTCCTGCACCTGCTGGAGCTCTCCGACTGCCCCTATCGCGCGATCGGCAAGGAGAACCAGTACTGCAAGGCGGGCTGAGCGGCACAGCCGACGAAGCGGTGCCCGGTCCGTCGCGGACGGGCCGGGCACCACTTCGTCCGCCCCCCGGACAGGCCCTAGGCCAGATGCAGGGGCCTCATGTCGATGTCGTACCGCCGGCCGATCTCCACCAGGCGCTCGACGTCCGGGGCCGTGGCCGACGGCGGTGGCAGCTCGCGTCGCTGGGCCGGTTCGCCGGCCTCGGCGAAGAACTTGTCGATTCCGCCCGGCGTGTAGGTGATCACCATACGGACCGTGCTCGTGGGCTCGAATCGTTCCAGCGTCCCCGCGGGGATGTGGAAGAACGATCCGGGGCCGCCTTCGAACGTCTCGTTGCCGATGTGGTAGCGCAGCGTCCCCTCGACGACGTAGACACTCTCGGTTCCGGGGTGGGTGTGCGGCGGTGGGCCCCCTCCCTCCGGAATGGTCATCTCCATGACCGTCATCTCGCCATTGGTTTCCTCACCGGACGCCTTGACCTCGTAGAGGCCGTTCAGCAGCCAGAATGCGTCGCCGTCGCCCTTCTGGCGTACCACGGAGTTCTTCGCCATGTGCTCGCTCCCTGCCTTCGTCGCTTGCCGCACGTGTTCCCGCGGGTGACCCGGCGAAAGGCCGCCGTCCGGGTAGATAGATCCGCGGCCGCACCTCGGCCGGCCGCGCCACCGGCCTGCCCGGTCGGCACGCCTAGACGACCAGGCTCACCAGCGCCGCCACCGCGAAGCCCGCGACCGAGAGCACCGACTCCAGCACGGTCCAGGACCTGAGGGTGTCGCGTTCGGTGATCCCGAAGTACTTGCTGACGATCCAGAAGCCCCCGTCGTTCACGTGCGAGGCGAAGATCGAGCCGGCCGAGATCGCCATGATGACCAGGGCCAGGTGGGCCTGGGACAGGCCCTGCCCCTCGACCAGGGGGAGGACGATGCCGGCCGTGGTGACGATGGCGACCGTGGCCGAGCCCTGGGCGACGCGCAGGACGAGGGAGAGCAGATAGGCCAGCACGATGACGGGGAGGCCGACGTGCTGGAAGGTCTCGGAGAGGGCGGTGGCCACGCCGCTGCCCTTGAGGACGGCACCGAAGACGCCGCCGGCGCCGACCACCAGCAGGATGTTGCCGACCGGCTTCAGCGACGCGGTGGAGACGGTCTCCAGGGACGTGCGGGACCAGCCGCGGCGGATGCCCAGCAGGTAGTACGCCATCAGCAGGGCGAGGGTCAGGGCGACGAAGGGGTGTCCGAAGAACTCGATGACCGAGCGGCCCGTGGAGGGCGGCAGGGCGATCGAGGAGAAGGTCGCCAGCAGGATGAGGAGGAGGGGGGTGCCGATGATGGCGAGGACCACGCCCAGGCTTGCGGGCTTCTCCCGGGCGCCGGGGCCGGCCGCGGCCTGTTCGGCGGCGACCGCGGCCCTGGCCTCCTCGGCGGCTTCGACCAGGTCCTGCGGTACGCCGACGAAGAGGCGCTTGCCGATCCAGGCCGCGTAGCCCCAGGCGGCGAGCACGGCCGGGATGCCGCAGACCACGCCCATGAGGATGATCCAGCCCAGGTCGACCTCGAAGAGGCCGGCCGCGGCGACCGGTCCGGGGTGCGGCGGCAGGAAGGCGTGGGTCATGGACAGTCCGGCGAGCAGCGGCATGCAGTAGAGCAGGATGGATCTGCCGCTGCGCTTCGCGGCCGCGTAGACGATCGGTGCGAGGACGAAGATCCCGACGTCGAAGAAGACGGGGATGCCGAAGACCAGGCCGGTCACCCCCATGGCCAGGGGGGCGCGCCGCTCGCCGAAGAGGCGGAGCAGCCGGCCGCTCAACACCTCGGCGCCGCCGGAGACTTCGAGGATCGCGCCGAGCATGGTGCCCAGGCCGATGATGATGGCGACGTGTCCGAGGATGCCGCCCATGCCGGTCTCGACGAGCGAGACGGCGGCGGACTTCTGGACCGTGCCGAAGAGTTCGGTGACGGAGAGTCCGGCGGCCAGGCCGACGGCGAGGGAGACGCCGAGCAGGGCGACGAAGGGCTGGAGGCGGACCCTGATGATGAGGACGAGGAGGAGGGCGATGCCGAGGGCGGCGACCGTCAGCAGGCCCGCGGTGCCGGGTATCAGGGCGAGCAGGCCGCCGGTGTGGGGCGGTGCGGGTGGCGTGGCGGCGGGCGCGGCCGCGGTGAGCGGCGACGGGAGGGGTGCCATGCGCGAGGACCTCGTAATTCCATGGGTCTTTCAGGGCAGGTGGGATCGCGGCACGGCACCGGGCGCGGGAGGCCGGGTGCCGTGCCGTGATGACGTACGGCTTGCGGGGGTTTCAGCGGCGGTGGTGTGAGCGGGCGTCAGCCCAGCACCGCGAGGGCGTCGATCTCGATGAGGAGGCCCTGGGGAAGCCCGACGTAGACGGTCGTGCGGGCGGCGGGGGCCTGGGTGAGGCCCTGCTCCTCGAAGTAGGCGTTGTAGATCTCGTTCATCTCGGCGAAGTGGTTCACGTCGGTGAGGTAGACGCGGATCATCATCGCGTCGTCCCAGCTCGCGCCGCCCTCCTCCAGGATGGCCCGGACGTTTTCGAGGGTCTGGAGGGTCTGTTCGCGCAGGGTGGGGCCGGCCGGGGTCGGTGCCTGGCCCGCGACGGCGGGGAGGAAGCCGACCTGGCCGGCGACCTGGAGGATGTTGCCCTTCTTGACGCCGTGGGAGAACTTGGCGGGCGGGGTGGTGTGCGTCTTCGGGGTGAGCGCGGTCTTGTCCGTCATGCGGTGTCCTTTGCTGGGGTGGTGCCGGAGTACTCCCGGCTGATCGCCTCGGCGGTGCGGCGTACCAGCGGGAGGAGCCTGAGGAGTTCATCGGCGCTGACGACGACGCTGGGCGCGGAGACCGACATCGCGGCGACCGTGCGGCCGTCCGCGCCGCGGATGGGGGCGCCGACGCAGTTGATGGACTCCTCGTGGCCACCGAGGTCGGTGGCCCAGCCCTGTTCGCGGACCTTGGCCAGTTCGGCGAGGAACGCCGTGGCGTCGGGGGTCGAACGGGCCGTGTAGCGGGGGTAGTCGAGCTTCTCGGCGAGGGCGCGGCGCTCGGGTTCGGGGAGGTCGGCGAGGAGGAGTTTGGCGACCGCGGCGACGGTGATCGCGACGGGCTTGCCGATCCGGGAGTACATCCGGACCGGGTAGCGGCTCTCGACCTTGTCGATGTAGAGGACCTCGTTCTCCTCGTGGACCGCGAGGTGGACGGTGTGTCCGCACTTCTCGTTGAGTTCGACCAGGTGGGGGTGGGCGATATCGCGCACGTCGAGGTTCTCGACGGCCTGCTGGGCGAGCGCGAAGAGCCGGGCGCCGAGGCGGTAGCGCTGGTCGGGCTGGCGGTGGACGAGTCCGTGCTCGTGGAGGGTGCGCAGCAGCCGCAGTGCGGTGGACTTGTGGACGCCCAGGCGGTCGGCGACCTGCCCCAGGTCGGCGGGTCCCTCGGCGAGCAGCGGCAGGATGCTCAGCGCGCGGTCGACGGTCTGACTCATGCGGGTGCCTCGCTTCGCTCGTTCACTGCGTTCCTACCTCCTCGGCGGCCGCCCGCTCGTCGGCCGTGGTGGCTTTCGTCCAGCCGGGGCCGAGGTGCAGTGTCCCCCAGGCGGCGGCGCCGAGGGCGGCGAGCCGGTCGGCCTGGGGGCGGGAGGGGGGTGTGGTCAGGTCTCCCGGGACGGTGAGGACCGCGGCGGCCCACAGGTGTCCGTACCGGATCCGGGCGGGGACGGGCAGGCCGCGCAGGGCGGCGGAGAGGAACCCGGCGGCGAAGGCGTCGCCCGCGCCGACGGCGGAGACGACGTCGACGCGCGGGGCGGGTTCGCTGTACCGGCCGCCGTGGCTGTCGTAGGCGACCGCGCCGGCGGCCCCGCGCTTGACGACCAGGGTGCCGGGCTCGGGCAGTGCCGCGCGGACGGCGTCCGGGCCGCCGGTGACGCCCCAGGCGTCCGCGGCCTCGTCCTCGCCGACGAAGACCAGGTCGGCGCCGCGGGCGAGGTCGAGCAGGACACCGGCGTCGGCGCTGTCCCGCCACAGTCCGGGCCGGTGGTTGACGTCGAAGGAGAGCAGCGGGCGCCGGCCGGCCGGGCACGGCGCGGTCAGCTCGCGCAGCAGGCCGAGGCAGTCGGCGGAGAGCGCGGCGGTGATGCCCGACAGGTGCAGCACCCGGCCGGCGCGGATCGCGGCCAGGTCCATGGTGGTGACGGACATGGCGGAGGCGGCGGAGCCGGCCCGGTAGTAGGCGACCTCGTGGGCGTCGGTGGCGCGGTCGCCCGCCGTGCGGAAGTAGATGCCGGTGGGGCGCCGCGGGTCGCGCTGGACGGCGGAGACTTCGACGCCGCAGTCGGCGATGGCGGCGAGGAGGTGGTCGCCGAAGCCGTCGGCGCCGACCCGGGAGATCCAGCGGGCGGTGTGGCCGGCGCGGGCGAGGGTACAGGCGACGTTGGATTCGGCGCCGCCGATGGCGCGGTCGAAGGACGGTACGTCGGCGAGCCGCCCGGGACGGCTGGGCAGGAAGGTGACCATGGACTCGCCGAGGCAGACGACATCGGGCTCCGGGACGGGGGCACCGTCCGGGGCGGGGGCGTCGCCGGCGTTCGAGGACCTGGTCACGATCGGTTGCGCTCCTTCGCTGGACGGCTCGTCCGGGCCGTGTGCCGCGCGGTGTGCGGGGTGGTTTCCCGTTGCCCGGCTCGCCGTGTTCCCGCCGGTTTCCCGCTGCGTTTCCCATGATTGACCGGGCGATGGCTCGGATGTTAGACAGCTGTAAGCGATATGCGCAATGAGTGTTGCAGAGACTGCAACAAGATCTTCGAGGAGGCCTCATGGCCGGTGAGCGGCTCGCGCAGGGACTCAAGGCACTCGCGGACGAGCGGGTCGATCACCGCTTCAAGGCCCTCCCCCCGGACGCCGACGGACTGACCGTCGGCGAGCTGGCCGCCGAGCGCCGCAGCCTGTTCACCGGCGGGTTCACCACCCCCGTCCTGGCCCTGGCCGCCGAGTCGGTCGAGCACAACCTGGCCCTGATGGAGACCTACTCCTCCCGGCACAAGCTCGCCTTCGCCCCGCACGGCAAGACCTGTATGGCGCCGCAGCTCTTCGCCCGCCAGCTGGAGCACGGCGCCTGGGGCATCACCGCGGCCGTCCCCCACCAGGCCCGCGTCTACCGCAGCTTCGGCATCCAGCGGATCTTCCTGGCCAACGAGGTCGTGGACACCGCCGCACTGCGCTGGCTCGCCGCCGAGCTCGCCGACGACCCCGGCTTCCGCTTCGTCTGCTACGTCGACTCGCTGCGCGGCATCGAGCTGATGGACGTGGCGCTGCGCGAGGCCGGCGCGACCCGCCCGGTGGACGTGGTGGTCGAGCTCGGCGCCGGTGAGGGCGCGCGCACCGGCGTCCGCACGGAGGCCGAGTGCCTGGAGCTCGCCGACGCCATCGCGGGCGTGGACACCCTCCGCCTGGTGGGTGTCGCCGGGTACGAGGGCGAGGTGCCCGACGCCGACGTCGAGCGGGTGACCGCCTGGATGCGCCGGCTGGTGGCGCTGGCCGTGGAGTTCGACAAGGCGGGCCGGTTCGCCGACCTCGACCAGATCGTCGTCAGCGCCGGCGGCAGCGCCTGGTTCGACGCGGTGGCCGAGGTGTTCGGCGAGATCCCCGAGCTGTCCGCGCCGGTCCTGAAGCTGCTGCGCTCGGGCGCGTACGTCTCGCACGACGACGGCCACTACGGCCGCCTCACCCCCTTCCGGCGCATCCCCGAGGAGGGCGCCCTGCAGCCCGCCTTCCGGCTGTGGGCACAGGTCGTCTCCCGCCCCACGCCCCGGCAGGCGTTCCTCAACGCGGGCAAGCGCGATGCGGCCTACGACCTGGATCTGCCGCAGGCCCGGGTCGTACGGTCCGGCCGCGACGGCACCGAGCGCCCGGCGGCCGGGATCACCGTCACCAGGCTCTCCGACCAGCACGCCTGGGTCGACACCGAGCGCAGCGGCGATCTGGAGGTCGGCGACTGGGTCGGGCTGGGGCTGTCGCACCCCTGCACGTCCTTCGACAAGTGGCAGCTCATCCCGGTGGTCGAGCGGGACGGGACGGTCACGGAGTTCATCCGGACGTTCTTCTAGGAGGCCGGCCGTGGAGGACCTCGTCATCCGTGACGCGGACGTCGTGGACGGCACCGGCGCGCCCTCCTACCGCGCCGATGTGGTCGTCGACGGCGGCCGGATCGCCGCGATCGTCAAGGAGGCCGCGGCGGCCGGCTGCCAACGCCCGCTGGCCCGCAGGGAGTTGGACGCGGAGGGCCTCGTCCTGTCCCCCGGCTTCATCGACATGCACGCGCACAGCGACCTCGCCCTGCTGCGCGACCCCGACCACAGCGCCAAGGCCGCCCAGGGCGTGACCCTCGAAGTCCTCGGCCAGGACGGGCTGTCGTACGCGCCGGTCGACGACCGTACGCTCGCCGAGGTACGGCGCGCGATCAGCGGCTGGAACGGCCACGGGGAGGACATCGACTTCGACTGGCGGTCGGTCGGCGAGTACCTGGACCGGCTGGACCACGGCTTCGGCGGACAGGGCATCGCGGTGAACGCCGCGTACCTGATCCCGCAGGGCACGGTCCGGATGCTGGTGGTCGGCTGGGCGGACCGCGAGGCGGCGCCCGACGAGCTGGCCCGGATGAAACAGCTGGTCGCGGACGGTATGCGGGAAGGCGCGATGGGCATGTCCTCCGGCCTCACCTACACGCCCGGCATGTACGCCTCCGACTCCGAACTGGCGGAGCTGTGCCGGGTGGTGGCCGAGTACGGCGGCTACTACTGCCCCCACCACCGCTCGTACGGCGCCGGCGCGCTCGCGGCGTACGAGGAGATGGTGGCGCTGACGCGGGAGGCGGGCTGCGCGCTCCATCTCGCCCACGCCACGATGAACTTCGGCGTCAACGAGGGGCGTGCGCCGGAGCTGCTGTCGCTGCTGGACAGGGCGCTCGACGACGGCTGCGACATCTCGCTGGACAGCTATCCGTACACCCCCGGCTGCACGACGCTGGTCGCGATGCTGCCCAGCTGGGCGAGCGAGGGCGGGCCCGAGGCGGTCCTGGCCCGGCTGCGGGACGACGAGACGGCCGAGCGCATCCGCCACGTCATGGAGGCGGAGGGGGCGGACGGCTGCCATGGCGTGCCCATCGACTGGGACACCATCGAGATCTCCGGTGTCTCCCGCCCGGACCTGGCCGGCCACGTCGGCCACACCGTCGCCCGCAGTGCCGCGGCGCGCGGCGAGGAGCCGTGGGTGACGGCCCGCAGGCTGCTGGTCGACGACCGGCTGGGCTCGACGATCCTGCAGCACGTCGGCCATGAGGACAACGTCCGCCAGATCATGCGCCACCAGGTGCACACCGGCGGCAGCGACGGCATCCTCCAGGGCGACAAGCCGCATCCGCGCGCGTACGGCACCTTCCCGCACTACCTCGGCAGATACGTGCGCGAGCTGGGCGTGCTGTCGCTGGAGGAGTGCGTGGCCCATCTGACGGGCCGTCCGGCCGCCCGGCTGCGCCTGCCCGACCGGGGTCTGGTGCGCGAGGGCCACCGCGCCGACCTGGTCCTCTTCGACCCCGGTACGGTCGCGGCGGGGTCGACCTTCGACGCTCCCCGCACGCTTCCGGCGGGTATCCCGCACGTCCTGATCGACGGCCGGTTCGTGATCGAGGACGGGCGGCGGACGGATGTGCTGGCGGGGCGGGCCCTGCGGCGGACGCCGGGCCGCGGCTGACGGTCACAGCGAGGGGAACCACCCGGTCTGCGCCGTAGTCGTGCGCCGGGGCGGCTCCCCGGCACGCGGCGGGGTCCGCTCGTCGGCCCGGCTCTGCAGGGCGGACAGCACCAGTTCCCGCAGCTCCTGCTCGTTGTTGGTGAGCGAGGCGCCCAGCGCGGCGGCCCGCTCCTCGCGTTCGGCGGACCGCCGGATGGTGAAGAAGACGACCGGGCCGTCGTAGTTGCCGTCCTCCTTGAGCCGCTGCACCATCGCGAAGCCGGCCGAGTGGTCCGAGCCCCGGCTGATGTCGGAGACCAGCAGGTCGGGGACGCGCGTGCGCAGGGCCCGCACGGCGTCGGCGCTCTTGGGCACATGGTTCACCTGCGCCCCGAGGCTCTCCAGCACCTCGCGCACCACGGCCTTGCGCTCCGGCTGGTCGTCGACCCACAGGACCTCGAAGGCCGGGGCCACCGGGTAGGGGCCCTGCTGCGGGTAGGGGCCCTGCTGCGAGTAACCGGGCTGGACCTGCGGATACCCGGCCTGCGGATACGGGGTCTGCGCCTGCTGGGGGACGGGCATCTGCTGCTGCGGCGCCGCCCCGTAGCCGCCGAACGGCTCGTCCCCCGGCCACGCCAGCGGTGGACCGAACCCCGTGGCGTAGCCGTCGGCGCGGGCCCCCAGCCCCTGCCAGAGCGGGGCCCACTCCTGGGACATCCGGGTCGGCTCCCCGGCGGAGCCCGGCGGGCCCTCGCGCAGCCGGAGCAGCAGCCGCTCCGCGTCCGGGAGGGCGGTCAGCTCGTCGACGAGTGACGTGAACGCAAGGTTGGCCACCAGGTCCGGGAAGTCGCTGGGGAGTTGGCGTTCCAGCACGTCCAGTTCCGCGTTCCCGCCGCTGAGCGTGGCAGGCGGCACAAGGCCGTACGACGTGAAGAAGCGCTGCACCCGCTCCAGCGCCCCAGTGGGCACCACTCCGGGGGCGGCCGACAGCAAGGTGTTGCGCACCTCGCGGTAGGTGCGGAATTCGGCCACCACATCACCGTCCACCGTTCCGGACGGGCCGGTCATCATCCGGTAGAAGTCGGGATAGAAGTACTGCAGCAGCAGCGTTCTGATCACCGCGCCCGGCCCGAAGTCGCGCCAGACGGGGTTCAGCGTGGCCTCCAGGACGAAGCCGTTGACCAGGCGCTTGATGCGGCGCGGGTTGCGGTCCGAGCGCTGCGCCAGCAGGTCCACCAGGGCGTCGTCGAGCAGCGGCTCGATGCCCGCGGTCCGGGCGCACCAGCGGATGTAGTCCTTGACGCCGTGGTTGTCGGCGGCCGGAATCCGGTAGCTGGTCTGGAAGATCTTCTCCATGAACGCCGAGCCGGCCGGCGACAGATCGCGCAGCAGCCCGTTGGGTCCCAGCGCCGACCGGTCGCAGCCGATCACGAACGCCAGGCCCGGTACGTCCAGATAGACCTTGACCGCCTCGCAGACCGCCAGCACCGTCTCCTCCGAGCAGCGGTCGAGGTCGTCGATGAAGACCACCAGGAGCCGGCGTGGCCGGAATTCGGCCGTCTCGGACCACTCCTGCACCAGATCGCCGATCGCGCCGCGCATCTCGTTGCGGGCCTGGGAGTTGACGGAGAGGTTCCGCCACAGCTCGTCGACCAGACCGGCCACCCCGAGCGGCCCGGCGGCCACCGCCGTCAGCGCCCGTACGGCCCGCAGCAGCGCGCGCCGCTCGGTGACCCGCTGCAGCCCGCGGCGCAGCACCCGGCGGTCGAAGCGCATCAGGACGGACTTGATCAGCCCCTCCAGCGCGTCGGCGCCGGTCGAGGTCCAGGCGTTGTACCAGACGGTGTGCACCTCGGGGGCGTGCGCCAGCTCCGCGTCGACCAGCCGCATCAGGCTGCTCTTGCCCATGCCCCAGCCGGCGTCGACGGCGAGCGTGAAGGGGGTGGAGCCGCGGGAGGCGACCAGCAGCCCGGCGAGCTGCCGGGCGGCCCGGCCGGCGCCGAGCAGGTCCGCGCCGGGCTCGGCGACCGGTTCGTCGTTGAGCAGGGCGAAGGGGCCGTGCGGCGGCGCCGCGGACGCGGCCGGTGACGGTGCGGGGAGCGGTAAGCCGGGCGCGGCGGGTGGCGGCAGGGGCGCCGAGGTGGACATGTGCCCGGAGCGTACCGGCGTACGCGCCTGCGCGCCGGTCTACCGTGAAATCAGCACGGCGCACGGAACGACCGCGCGCGGATTCCGTACCGCGGCATCCGGGCGCGGGTGATCACCACCCGTGAGGAACCCCACACCGTCCGCTGACCGGCGTGGGGAAAAACACCGGGCGGGTACCGAAACGCGCCCGTAAGGTGGCGGACATGCAGGTGATCCAGTCAACGAAGCTCGCCAACGTCTGCTACGAGATCCGTGGCCCGGTGCTAGAGGAGGCCATGCGGCTGGAGGCGGCGGGTCACCGCATCCTCAAGCTCAACACCGGCAACCCGGCGGCGTTCGGCTTCGACTGCCCGCCCGAGATCCTGGAGGACATCCTCCGTACGGTCGGGACGGCGCACGGCTACGGTGACGCCAAGGGCCTGCTCTCCGCCCGCCGCGCGGTGATGCAGCACTACCAGACCAAGGGCATCGACCTCTCCGTCGACGACATCTACCTCGGCAACGGCGTCTCCGAGCTGATCCAGATGTCGATGCAGGCCCTGCTGGACGACGGCGACGAGGTGCTCGTCCCCGCTCCGGACTACCCCCTGTGGACGGCGTCGGTCTCGCTGTCCGGCGGTACGGCCGTGCACTACCGCTGCGACGAGCAGGCGGACTGGATGCCGGACCTCGCCGACATCGAGCGCAAGGTCACGGACCGCACCAAGGCGATCGTCGTCATCAACCCCAACAACCCCACG
Organism: Streptomyces sp. NPDC002446; assembly: GCF_053595675.1. Lineage (NCBI taxonomy): Bacteria > Bacillati > Actinomycetota > Actinomycetes > Kitasatosporales > Streptomycetaceae > Streptomyces > Streptomyces sp. NPDC002446. The sequence continues at coordinate 24,933 of NZ_JBSFYC010000015.1, forward strand.
GGTGCCGTCTACGACGACGAGCTGCTGCACGGCATCGCGGAGATCGCCCGCCGGCACAACCTGATCGTCTGCGCCGACGAGATCTACGACAAGATCCTCTACGACGGTGTCACCCACACCCCGTTCGCCTCGCTCGCCCCCGACCTGCTGACGCTGACCTTCAACGGACTGTCCAAGGCGTACCGGGTGGCGGGCTACCGCAGCGGCTGGATGGCGGTCTGCGGCCCCAAGGCGCATGCCTCCTCGTACATCGAGGGGCTGACGATCCTCGCCAATATGCGGCTGTGCGCCAATATGCCGGCCCAGCACGCGGTGGCCACCGCCCTCGGCGGCCGGCAGTCGATCAACGACCTGGTGCTGCCCGGCGGCCGGCTCCTGGAGCAGCGCGACACGGCGTACGAACTGCTGACGCAGATCCCCGGCGTCAGCTGCGTCAAGCCGAAGGGTGCGCTGTACGCCTTCCCGCGGCTCGACCCCAAGGTCTACAAGGTCAAGGACGACCGGCAGATGGTCCTCGACCTGCTGCGCGCCGAGAAGATCATGATCGTGCACGGCACCGGCTTCAACTGGCCGGAGCCCGACCACTTCCGGCTGGTCACCCTGCCCAGCAAGGACGATCTGGCGGACGCGGTCACCCGGATCGGCTCCTTCCTCGACGGTTACGGACAGTACTGAGCCACCGCGATTGCTATACGGAACTCAACTTTAGACAGCGTCTAAGCTAGGATGGCCTCCTGGACGTATTCAGGAGGCTGTCCCATGTACGAACCGATCCGCACCAAGTCGGTCCACACCATGGCCGCCACCCCGCAGATCCCGCACCGCTCCCGCGAGGAGGAGCTGGACATCCGGCTCGCCGGACAGCTGACCGCGCTGCTCACCGTCACCGACGAGCTGCACGCGCTGGCGACGCGGGCCGAGACCGGCAGGGCCCGGGAGCTGGACGGCGCCGCCCTGGCCGCCGCCGCGGACCGCATCGCCGAGCAGGTCGCGCGGCTGACCGGCGGCCACTATCCGCTGCGTGCCGAGCCCACCGACGGTGGCGACGCGCCCCGTGTCGAGGCCCTGCAGCAGCGCGCCCACACCCTCGCCGGGAACGCCCTGGCGGTCGCCACGTCCCGGGACGACGCCGCGGCGATGACCCTGGCGGCGGAGCGGATGGCGGCGCATGCGGAGCCGCTGCGGGATCTCGCCTCGGCGTGAGCGCACGCCGAGGCGCGGGCATCACCCCACCGGACCAACGCCGGTCTCCAGGACCAGCCGCGCGTCCTGGAGACCGGCGTCATGTCCGGGCGGCTACTTGCCGAGCCGCTCGACCAGCGCGCGGTACTCGTCCCACAGCTCCTTGGGCGTGTGGTCACCGAAGGTGTTGAGGTGGTCGGGGATCAGCGCCGCCTCCTCGCGCCACACGTCCTTGTCGACGGTGAGCAGGAAGTCGAGGTCGGCGTCGGCGAGGTCGAGGCCCTCGGTGTCCAGCGCGTCCTTGGCGGGCAGCACGCCGATGGCGGTCTCGACGCCCTCGGCCTTGCCCTCCAGCCGCTCGACGATCCACTTGAGCACCCGGCTGTTCTCGCCGAAGCCCGGCCAGACGAACCGGCCCGCCTCGTCCTTGCGGAACCAGTTGACGTAGTAGATCTTCGGCAGCTTGGACTGGTCCTTGTCGGCACCGACCTTGATCCAGTGGGCCATGTAGTCGCCCATGTTGTAGCCGCAGAACGGCAGCATGGCGAACGGGTCGCGGCGCAGCTCACCGACCTTGCCCTCGGCCGCGGCGGTCTTCTCCGACGCCACGTTCGCGCCGAGGAAGACACCGTGCTGCCAGGTCAGCGACTCGGTCACCAGCGGTACGGCGCTGGCCCGGCGGCCGCCGAAGAGGATCGCCGAGATCGGCACGCCCTTGGGGTCCTCCCACTCGGGCGCGATGATCGGGCACTGGCCGGCCGGGACGGTGAAGCGGGCGTTGGGGTGGGCCGCCGGGGTCCCGGACGCGGGCGTCCAGTCGTTGCCCTTCCAGTCGGTCAGGTGGGCGGGCTCGTCCTCGGTCATGCCCTCCCACCACACGTCGCCGTCGTCGGTGAGCGCGACGTTGGTGAAGACGGAGTTGCCCCACATCGTCTTCATGGCGTTGGCGTTGGTGTGCTCACCGGTGCCGGGCGCCACACCGAAGAAGCCGGCCTCGGGGTTGATGGCGTAGAGGCGGCCGTCCTCGCCGAAGCGCATCCAGGCGATGTCGTCGCCGATGGTCTCGACCGTCCAGCCGGAGATCGTGGGCTCCAGCATGGCCAGGTTGGTCTTGCCGCAGGCGCTGGGGAAGGCGGCGGCCACGTACTTCGACTCGCCCTGCGGCGGGGTCAGTTTGAGGATCAGCATGTGCTCGGCGAGCCAGCCCTCGTCACGGGCCATGACGGAGGCGATGCGCAGCGCGTAGCACTTCTTGCCGAGCAGGGCGTTGCCGCCGTAGCCGGAGCCGTAGGACCAGATCTCGCGGTCCTCGGGGAAGTGCGAGATGTACTTGGTGGAGTTGCACGGCCACGGAACGTCCGCCTCGCCCTCGGCCAGCGGGGCGCCGAGGGTGTGGACGGCCTTGACGAAGAAGCCGTCCTCGCCGAGCTCGTCGAGGACCGGCTGTCCCATGCGCGTCATGGTGCGCATCGAGACCGCGACATAGGCGGAGTCGGTGATCTCCACGCCGATGGCGGAGAGCGGCGAGCCCAGCGGGCCCATACAGAACGGGACGACGTACATCGTCCGGCCCTTCATCGACCCGCGGAAGATGCCGCCCTTGCCCTGCTCACCGACGAAGATCTCCCGCATCTCCGCGGGGGCCTTCCAGTGGTTGGTCGGGCCGGCGTCCTCCTCCTTCTCGGAGCAGATGAAGGTGCGGTCCTCGACACGGGCCACGTCCGACGGGTCGGAGGCGGCGTAGTACGAGTTGGGACGCTTGATCGGGTCGAGCTTCTTGAACGTGCCCTTGTCGACGAGCTCCTCGCACAGACGCTCGTACTCCGCCTCCGAGCCGTCACACCAGACGACCCGGTCGGGCTGGGTGATCGCTGCGATCTCGTCGACCCAGGAGATGAGGCCCTGGTGACGGGTCGGAATGGTGGGAGCCGCGTTGTCGCGCGCCACGATCGCTCCTAGATGAGGGTGTGGACGGATACCTGCCCGTTGTGAGGGCGAAATCCGCAACTTTTGGTTGTCTGCCCCTTGGGGGCCGCGACCCGGATGCTTCGTGACCGCTCATCCGGTGCCGACCGCACTCATTTGATCATCCGACCCCGATGGGGATCTGTCCAGAGGGCCCCTTCGTGACCGTCACCACTCCGGCACAGATCCGTAACTTACGGTCGCGTAGGTAGCATTGCGCCATGTCTTCCGCGCCCGACGCCGCCGAGAGCACGCCCCCCTCCGCGCCGCACGCGATCGCGGCGGTCACCGCCGCGGCCGCACCGCTCAAACCGAAACTGCGGGGCTGGCTGCACGCCGGGATGTTCCCCGCCGTCCTGCTGTCCGGGGTCATCCTGACCGCGCTCGCCGACAGCACCCGCGGCCGCCTGGCCTGTGCCATCTACACGCTGACCGCCTGCCTGCTCTTCGGCGTCAGCGCCCTGTACCACCGCGGCAATTGGGGCCCGCGGGCCGACGGCGTACTGCGCCGCCTCGACCACGCCAACATCTTCCTGATCATCGCCGGCACCTATACGCCGCTGACGATGCTGCTGATGCCCGGATCCCGCGGCCAGGCGCTGCTCTGGGCGATCTGGGCGGCCGCGCTGGCCGGCATCGTCTTCCGGGTCTTCTGGGTCGGCGCACCGCGCTGGCTCTACACCCCCTGCTACATCGCCATGGGCTGGGCCGCCGTCTTCTTCCTCCCCGACTTCCTGCGCACCGGCGGTATCGCCGTCCTCGTCCTCGTCATCGTCGGCGGCCTCCTCTACAGCGCCGGCGGCGTCATCTACGGCATCAAGCGCCCCAACCCCTCACCGCGCTGGTTCGGCTTCCACGAGGTCTTCCACTCCTTCACCCTCGCCGCCTTCGTCGTCCACTACGTCGGCATCTCGCTGGTGGCCTACACGCACGCCTAGGCACGCCAGGTCCAGCTCCAGATCCAGGTCCAGATCCAGGTCCAGACGGGCTCCGCTCCATTCGGCATCCACTCCTTTCGGCACCCACCCCTTTCGACTCGCGATCCAGCCGGCTGGCGATCCAGTCGGCTGGCGACCCAGCCAGCTTGCGATCCAGTCGGCTTGCGGCCCCGCACGGTCACCGTCACTGAACGTGGCCACCGACACCCCCAGCGTGACAGACGCCACTGACAACCGTCCGCCGCGCCCACCCCGACCCGCCCCGGCCCTCCGCGCACGGACGCGGGCAGCGGCTCCCGCACGGCCGATGCCGGTCAATGTGCCGGACAATGCTGCGCATGGTCTCCGCACACGCCACCGACGCCGCCACGCCGCCCGGGAGCCCCAAGCCCGGACTGCGGGAGCGCAAGAAGCTCCAGACCCGGCAGGCGATCCGGCGGGCCGCCTACCGCCTCTTCGAGGAGCAGGGGTACGAGGCGACCTCCACCGAGCAGATCGCCGAGGCCGCGGACGTCTCGCCGAGCACGGTCTTCCGCTACTTCCCCGCCAAGGAGGACATCGTGCTGACGGACGAGTACGTCACCGAGCTGGCGGACGGGATCCGCGGCCGCCCCGCCGATGAGCCGGTGATCGAGTCGATGCGGCAGGTCACCACACAGGCGCTGGGCAGGATCGCCGCACCGGAACGCGCCGAACTCGCCCAGCGCGTCCGCCTGATCCGCGAGGTGCCCGCCGTCCGGGGCCGTACGGCGGAGAACACCGCGCGGGCCGCCGCGACGATCAGCGCGGTGCTGGCCGAACGCACCGGTCGCGGCGCCGACGACCTGGAGCCGCGGGTCATCAGCGCGGCGGTCCTGGCCGCGCTCCAGGAGGCGATGCTGAGCTGGGGCGAGGAGAGCCCGACCGCCGACCCCGATGCGCTCATCGGGCTGATCGACCGGACGCTGGACCTGCTGGCCCGGGGGCTCACACTGTCCGGCCGGACCGGATAGCGGCGGACCGGATAGGGGCGGACCGGCCGGGGGCCGCTCCCGCCGCCCGGTCGAGCGCCCGCTCGATGCCCGCCGCGGCCTTCAGCAGGTCCTCGTCCGCGCCGTGGCCGCCGACGACCTGGAGACCGAGCGGCAGCCCGTTGGCGGCATGGCCGGCGGGCAGGCTGACCGACGGCAGTCCGGCGTTGCTCCAGGGCAGGCACATGATCGACGTTCCGGTGGTGGTCAGGTCGGCGGGGGCGGGGCCGGTGGCAGAGGGGGCGATCCACAGCTCGACGCCGGCGGCGCCGCCGTCCGCCGCGAGCCGCTCGCTGAATTCCCGGCGCCGGGCACGGGCCGCTTCGTAGTCGGCGTCCCCGATCGCCTGCCCCTGCCGGACGGCCGCCGCGGTCTCCTGCCGGTAGCGCCCGCCGAAGGCCGCGAACCACTCGGCATGGGCCCGGGCGACCTCGTAGCGGTTCATCGTGAAGAGCTGCCGCACGACCTGCTCGAAGTCGGCCATCACCGGGACCTCACGGACCGTGTACCCGGCGGTCTCCAGCAGTTCCCGCTGCTCCCTGAACGCGCGCAGCGCCTCCTGGCCCGCCCGGTCCAGATAGGGGCCGACCGGTATGCCCAGCACCGGGCGCCGCCGGTCCGCGGCCGGCTCCGCCGCCCGCCAGCCGTCGAGCAGCACCGACGCCGCGAGGCTCACACCCGCCACATCCGTGGCGTAGCACCCGAGGGTGTCGAAGCTGACGGCGTTGGGGATCACTCCGGCGACCGGGATCCGTCCGTAGGTGGGCTTGAATCCGGTCACGCCGCAGTACGCGGCGGGCCGGATCATCGAGCCGACGGTCTGCGTTCCGATGGCCAGCGGCACCATGCCCGCGGCGACCGCGGCCGCGGAGCCGCTGCTGGAACCCCCGGGCGTATGGGACAGGTTGTGCGGATTCCGGGTGGGGCCCGGCGCGGTGACCGCGAACTCCGCGGTCACGGTCTTGCCCGCGATCAGCGCACCGGCCGCACACAGCCGATCGACGACGGCGGCCTGCGGGCCGGCCAGCGCCCCGGGCGGCAGCGCAGAGCCCGCCCGGGTCGGCAGACCTTTGACCCGCACGATGTCCTTGACGCCCACGGGCACACCATGGAGCGGCAGACGGGCCGCGGCGGAGGCCCGGCCGGCCGCCGCCCGCTCCCGCGCCGCCGCCAGCAGCCGCGTGCGCCGGCCGGGCTCCGGCACGAAGGCCCGCACCTGACCGTCGACGGCGTCGATGCGGTCACACGTACGCTGCGCCGCGGCGACCGGGTCGTCCGTGCCGGCCCGTAACGCCGCGGCTTCCTGGGCAAGGGGGCGCCGCCCGAGCAAGTTCATCACCCTCGCAAGCTACAACCACCCACTGACAGCGGCCGGTTGGCCGGGCAGCGCGGAGGACTTCCCCACCCCGCTTCAGCCCCGGAGCCGCTCCGTCAGTTCCTGCGCGTCCGTCGTGGGCCGCTCGCAGGTGAAGCGGCGGCAGACGTACGCGGCCGGTTCGCCCTCGACCAGGGGGCGGTCCTTGAGGAGCGGGACCTCGTCGGCGTCGTCGGACCCCGGGGCGCCCAGCGCGACGACCGCTCCCGGGGCGGTGCCGAGCAGCGCGGCGCGGTGCAGTGCCGCGGTGGCCGGATCGCCCTGGGGGCCGACGACCGCGATCTCGCGCGGCCCGTCCAGCGCGGCCTCGGCGACGGCGAGCCCCCAGCCGAGGAAGCGCGGGGCCCGGCCGCCGAGCGCGGTGACGATGCCCAGGGCCCGTTCCGCGGCGCTGCGGTGCAGGTCGCTGCCGGTCAAGGCCGCGTACGACAGCAGGGCGCCGGCCGCCGCGGTCCAGCCGGAGGGCGTCGCGTTGTCGGTCGGGTCCTGGGGGCGGCGGATCAGCGCCTCGGCATCGGCGGCGGTGTCGTAGAGCGCGCCGTCCTCGGTGGTGAACTGGAGCAGCACGGTGTCCAGGAAGAAGCCCGCGAACTCCACCCAGACGCCCTCCCCGGTGACCGAGGCGAGGGTGAGGAAGCCCTCGGCGACACTGGCGTAGTCGTCCAGGACGCCGGAGTTGGCGCCGGGCGCGCCGTCGCGGGAGGTGCGGTGCAGCCGGGCATGCCAGTCCATGTGGACGCGGACCAGCAGGTCGGCGGCGTCGGTGGCGGCCTGGACCAGGTCGGGGCGGTCGAAGTAGGCACCCGTCTCGGCGAGCGCGGCGATGGCCAGCCCGTTCCAGGAGGCGACGATCTTGTCGTCCCGTGCGGGGCGGGGCCGCTCGGCACGCGCGGCCAGCAGCCGCTCCTTGACGGAGACCACCCGCTCGGCGTCCACCAGGACGTCCGTGTCGGGGAGTTGGAGTACCGAGGCGCCCTGCTCGAAGGTGCCCTCCTCCGTCACACCGAAGTACGCGGCCGCGAACTCCGCGTCCTTCTCCCCCAGTACGGCGCGCAGCTGCTCCGGCGTCCATACGTAGTACGCGCCCTCGACGTGCTTGCCCGTTCCGTCGTCGCTGTCCGCGTCCAGGGCCGAGGCGAAGCCGCCCTGGTCGGTGCGGAGTTCGCGGACCATGAAGTCGGCGGTCTCGACGGCGATCCGGCGGGCCAGGTCCGAGCCGGTGGAGCGCCACAGGTGGGCGTAGGTCCGGCACAGCAGGGCGTTGTCGTAGAGCATCTTCTCGAAGTGCGGCACGGTCCAGGTGGCGTCCACCGCATAGCGCGCGAAGCCGCCGCCGAGCTGGTCGTAGATGCCGCCGCGGGCCATCGCCGCGCAGGTCGCCTGCACCATCTCCAGGGCCCCGGCGGAGCCGGTGCGGGCGTGGTGGCGGAGCAGGAACTCCAACGCCATGGACGGCGGGAACTTGGGCGCACCGGCGAACCCGCCGTGCACCGCGTCGAATTCACGGGTCAGGCCCATCAGGGCGGTGTGCAGTTCCTCGGGACGCGGCGGCCGCCGGTCGGCGGGCAGCGAGTCGGTCAGCGAGCGCCCGGCCAGGTCGGCGACGATCCGTCCGGCGACCTCGCCGACCTCGTCCCGGCGGTCGGCCCAGGCGCTGCGCACCCCTTCCAGGACCTGCCCGAACGACGGCATGCCGTGGCGGGGCTCGGGCGGGAAGTAGGTACCGAAGTAGAAGGGCTCGGCGTCGGGGGTGAGGAAGACGGTCATCGGCCAGCCGCCCTGCCCGGTGGCGGCCTGCACGGCCTCCATGTACACCGCGTCGACGTCCGGGCGCTCCTCGCGGTCGACCTTGACCGACACGAAGTGCTCGTTGAGCAGCGCGGCGGTGGCCGGGTCCTCGAAGCTCTCGTGGGCCATGACGTGACACCAGTGGCACGCAGAGTAGCCGACCGACAACAGAACGGGCACATCGCGCCGCCGTGCTTCCTCGAAAGCCTCCGGCGTCCAGGGCCACCAGTCGACCGGATTCTCCGCGTGCTGAAGCAAATAAGGCGAGGTCACACCAGCCAACCGGTTCATACAACCCAGCCTCTCACAGCGCCCAACCCTGATGGCGAAGCCCGCGCAGCCCTGCCCCGCTCGGCCGATCTGCACTTATGCGCCATCACGTGTAGAAGGTCAGCCAGGGCTCCGGTGTGTGGGCGCGTTCGGCGTTGGTCATCTCGCCCCGGAGACTGTCGCGGTCGCCTCGGCGGAACGGGTAGTCCGTGGCGGGGAAGCCCCGGATGTGGAGGTAGCCGGGCTCGTCCCAGCGCTCGGAAGGTGGAGCTGCCGCCCGTCAAAGTGGGCGAGAGTGGCGGCGTGATCCGGACGCCCGATGGTTGGCCAACGGTCTTCTGCGGTGGCGGTTCCGCGCCCCTGCCCGCAGGCCACACACTTCACCCCGCCGCCGTTGTCCTGGGCAGTGCGGGTGCACCGCGGCACCGCCCAGGGCGCAGAGGGTCAGACGGCGCCCATCACGGCCCCAGGATCTTGGCGACCACCGCTACGGCGACAATCATCGCCATCGCCAGGATGGCCGGCCACAAGCGTTCCTTGCGCCACGCCAAGATCGACAAAGCCGCAGAAAGAGTAAAAGTGAGGGTGAGCGCGGAGAGTCCCGGGTTCCGCCAGCCTTCGTCCCGCACGAACGCAACAATGAAGAATACCGCCACCCCGGAGAGGGCAACAGCTATGCGACTAAGTTTCGACCGCTTGCCCATGTTTGATCGCTCAACGCTCACCGACGCGCGTCCTTTCCGGATCACACCACTGCATTGTCGTAGCTCTTCCCAGGAAAGGGAAACTTTTTGACCTTCGCCTCCATGCCGGCCGATTCTCGACCACACTCCGCATAGCCCGCCTTGGAGATCATCATAGCAACATCAATCGCCTTGACGATTTTCTCGTATTTCTCAACCGCCTTGAGAGCGTTTTTCGCCACCAGAGCCCATGCCGCCGCGGTTCCGATCAAGCCGACCCCCGTCTCTGCGGCGGCCAGCCCTGCCATGAATTCAATGAATGCCTCGATCGCCAAATCGGAGATAAACATCAGACCGGCCTTCACCGACTCCGCCATCCCGTAGGCGAGGTTCGCCACCGCTGCATAGTTCGCCTTCAGAGAATCAAATGAATCCGCAGCCGAGTCCAGAAGATTGGCGATTTCTTCGAAATAGACACACGCCGCGTCTGCCGCGTTACCCGCGCCCCACCGTACATCACCGCCAATGCCCCGTCCCGCCGCATACTCGAGGGGCGCAAACGCGCCAAAATTCGGCCGACGCCGATAACTTAGCCATATCTCTAGAGCTGATAATGACGGCGATATCGAGATAGTGGCGATTTGACACCGCCTGAGCCAGGCCACGCAGAAATCCGACTCAGCCGCCCTGGTGTGGGGGCCCGTCCGTCCTGCACCTGCCCCAGCCGCTGCACCGCCGCGCCTCGCCCGAAAACGTGTGATGCGGGCCGTGCAGCGCTCCGCGTCGCACTTGCGGAGGGTGCGCCGCCCGGCCTCCTCGAATGCGTCGGCGGACCACGGCCACCAGTCGACGGGGTTGTCGGCGTGCTGGAGCAGATACGGGGAAGTCTCATGAGCCAGGCGGTTCGGCATGGTTCCATCCGGGAGCGGAGGGCGGAGATCGTCCGGCCGGCGGCGGGTTATCCACAGGCCTGCCGGATTTCATGCGGACGCGGAACACTGTGCGTACGGCGAAGATCACCGCCCGGGACCGGGGGAACCGCCGGACAACTGCTGGGACTGCTGAAGGGGGATGGGCATGTCAGGCTCACCGGCCGCGCTGCGCGAGGGCCACCGGGCGGACGCGGAAGCGCTGTTGACCAGGACCGTCGAGGAAGAGGTGCGGCGCTCGGACGGGCGGCTGGACGCCGGGGCGATGCTCGGCAGAGCGCGGGCGGCGCTGGAGGATCTGGCCGGCAGCGCCGCCGAGGAGTACACCGCCTATGTCCGGGCGCTGGACGAGGCGGCCGCCGGCCGGCCGTCTCTGGCGCAGCGGCTGTCCCCCAAGGAGCTGGGCACCCCCGCGGTGGCGACGGCGGTGGCGGCGCTGGCGGCGTTCGGCACGGACCTCGCCTATGGCACGGGCGCGGGCGCGGCGCTGGGCGCCGGGGCCGCCGTGGTGGTGGCGGGCGCGGCGGCGACGGTGGTGAAGCTGACCGCGGGCCACTGGCCGGCCGCGCACCGCGAGGCCGGGATGCGCGGTCAGCCCGGCGGCCCCGAGCAGCTGCGGCTGCAGTGGCTGACGGCGCTGGAGGTACGGGGCATCCGGCCGTTCCTGGACCAGCAGCGGATGCTGACGGCGGCGGCCCGCAGCGGCAGCCAGACGGCCAAGCCGGCCGCCGCGGCGAAGGCCGCCCGGGGGCCGCAGCTGCGCGGCGCGGACCGCAGCGCCGCGGCCCGGCAGCGGTCCGTACTGGAGCATTCCTTCGCCCAACTCCCCAGCGTGGAAGGCCCGTTCGCCGGGCGGCGGGCCGAGCTGACCCAGATCGCGCAGTGGGTGCACGCGGCCCGGGCGAGCACGGAGACCAAGCCGGCGGTGGTGGTGCTGCACGGCGAGCCGGGCTCGGGCCGTACGGCGCTGGCGGTGCGGGCCGCGCACCAGCTGCGTGATCAGTTCCGTGGCGCCTGTGTGGTGGATCTGCGCGGGGACACCCCCGGTGAGGTGCCGCTGCCCACCCGGGACGCGCTGCTGCATCTGCTCAACCGCCTGGGGGCGCCCCGCGAGCAGCTCCTGTTCCGCGAACGCCCGTCCCAGGAACAGCACGTCAAGCGGCTCACCGAGCTGTACCACCAGCATCTGACCGGCCTTCCGGTGACGGTGCTGCTGGATGACGCCTCGGACCCCGAGCAGGTGCGCACGCTGGTGCCGGAGCGCTCCGACAGCCTGGTGCTGGTGACCTCCCGGACGCCGCTGGAGCTGCCCGGGGACCTGGCGGCGTGGGTGCATCAGCTGCCCGTGGGGCCGCTGGACGCGGCGGGCACCGACGAGCTGCTGCGCGCCACCTCCGCGGCCGGCGAGGAGGCGTCGGGCGAGCCGGGGCCGTACGACTCCCGGGCGATCGAGGAGATCTCCGCGCTGTGTGCGGGCCTGCCGCTGGCCCTGCGGGTGGCAGGCTCCGCCCTCGGGTCGCGCACCGCCGCCGCACTGGCCTCGGACCTGGCGGCGCACGGCTCGGCGGCGCCGGTGGAGCGTGCGCTGGCGCTGCGCTACGCCGACCAGCCCGAGGCGGCCCGGCGGCTGCTGCGCCGGCTGGCGCTGGTGGGCCGGGCGAGCCTGGGGGCGGCGGCCGCGGCGGCGCTGCTGGGCGTCGACAACGCGGAGGCGGAGCGCCAGCTGACGACGCTGGTGCGGGCCGGGCTGCTCGAGCATGTGCGCGGCGAGCGCTACCGCATGCACGCCGTGGTGCACAGCTTCGCCCACGACCGGCTGGTGGACGAGGAGGACGCGGGCGAGCGCGGCGCGGCCCAGGAGCGGCTGATCCGCGGCTATGCGGAGCTGGCCGACTCGGTGATCCGGCTGGTCGACGGCCGTACGTCCACCCGCGCCGACCGCTTCGGCTCGCACGGCTTCACCTCGCTGGACGCCGCCCTGCAGTGGCTGGACGACGAGACCAGCTTCATCACGGCCGCGCTGCGCCACGCCGACCAGGGCGTGGACCAGGCCGCGGTCTCGCATCTGCTGGGTGCGCTGGCCGACTACTGCCTGCTGCGCGGCGACCTCTACCGCCTGGGCGAGCTGAACGAGCTGACCCGGGCGGTCGGCCAGGGCCTGCTGGCGCGCTCGGTGCAGTGGCGTACGGGTGTGGCGGCCCGGCAGCTCGGCGAGCTCGACAAGGCGCGGACGACCCTGTCGTCCGTGGTCGACCTCTACTTCGAGGCGCAGCATCCGGTGGGCGCCGCCCGCGCGCTGCGCGACCTGGGCATCACACTCCAGCAGCAGGGCAATCTCACCGAGGCCGCGGCCAAGCTCCGCGAGGCGCTGGAGCTGCAGTCCGGCCCGGACATGCTCGGCGACCGGGCCTGGACGCTGCATGCGCTGGCGGCGGTGGAGCGGGACCGGGCGCAGATCGCCGACGCCATCGCCATGCTCCGCGAGTCCCTGGAGCTGCATGAGCAGAGCGAGAGCCTGCACGGCCAGGCGTGGGCGCACTTCCAGCTCGGCCAGGTGTATCTGCGGATGGGCGAGGTGCCGCAGGCGGAGGGCGCGCTGCAGTCCGCGCTGGAGCTCTACGGCCGCACCCACGACGAGCGCGGCGCCGCCTGGGCGATGACGCAGCTGGCCCGGGCCCGGCTGGTGGACGGTGAGCCGGGGCCCGCGGTGGACGGGCTGCGGCAGGCGCTGCCGCTGCACCACCAGCACGAGGACGCCCGCGGTGAGGCCTGGACGATGTACTACCTGGGCCAGGCGCTGGAGGAGCGCGGCGAACACGACGCGGCGCTGCGGCAGCTGGAGCGCTCGCGGACGATGTTCAGCCGGATGCAGGACGGCTACGGCCTGGCCTGCGCGCGCCACCACTCGGGTCGGGTCACCCGCGATCTGCGGGCGGAGCAGACCGGTTCGCTGCGCAACAGCGGCTTCGCCCGCCAGCTGCTGCAGGACGCCCGTAAGGACTTCCAGCGGATCGGGGTACCGCACGGCGAGGCGTGGTCCTGCCTGGAGCTGGTGATCATCGACGCCGGCAACGGCCGGGCCGCGCAGGCGCTGGAGCTGGCCGACGAGGCGGCGCGGATATTCGCCGGCTACGGCGACCGGCGCGGCGAGGACTGGGCGCGGTTCCTGCGCTGCACGCTGCTGCCGTTCGCCTCACCGGGCGGCTCCGTGGTGGGCACGGCCGTCGCCCAGGAGGAGCTGGCCCAGCTGGTCCGGGACCGGCACCCGCTGCGCGACTCGAAGCTGGAGGACTGCGCGGAGGCGTTCACGCTGCTGCTGGACCGCGGGGTGGAGCCGGAGACGGGCTGGCGGGCCTGGCAGCTCGGCATGGTGCCCAACCGCCATGCCCGCGAGGTCATGGGCGTACCGACGGCGCCGGTCGCCGCGGAGTGACACCCGGGGCGTCCGGGGCACGGCGTCCGGGGCACCCGGGGCGTCCGGGGCACCCGGCCCCGGCCCGCCGGCGGCTCCCCGACGGCGGCTCCCCGGCCCCGGCCCGCAGGCCGCTCCCCGGCACCGGCCCGCAGGCCGCTCCCCAGCCCCGGCCCGCAAGCCGCTCCTCGGCCTCGGCCTCGGCCCCGGCCCGCTGACCGCTCGGGCCAGCGAGCCGCCGGGCAGGCCGGCCGGCCGTTGCCATGCGGCCGGCCGCGGGCCGTCACCCGGTCCATGCGGACCGCCGGGCCGGTGTGCACCGGCCCGGCCGGCCCTCGCCGTCAGCCGGCCCTCGCCGTCAGCCGGTCTTCGGCTCGGCCACCGCGGAGGCAGCCGGGGCGTCGGCGCCCGGCGCGCCCTCCTCCGGCGCCTCCTCGAAGTCCACCTTCTTCATCTGCTTGTTCATGGACTTCATCAGCAGCCACACGGCGCCGCCGATGACCGCGAAGACGATGAAGCCGAGGACGCCGGGGGTCACCTTGTTCTTGTCGAAGCTGTCGGCAAGGGTGACGAAGTGCGTCAGGGCGAGGGTGCTGGTCGCGCTCATCATGGGCTCAATTGTTGCGGATGCCCGCGAAGAGGTCGTCCTCGGGGAGGGAAGTGTCCACGAGCGACTTGGCGAGCTCGTACTCCTCCGTCGGCCAGACCTCGCGCTGGATGTCCATCGGCACCCGGAACCAGCCGCCGTCGGGGTCGATCTGGGTGGCGTGGGCGATCAGCGCCTTGTCGCGGATCTCGAAGAACTCGTCGCAGGGGACGTACGTGGTCAGCGTGCGCTCACGCTGCTCGAACTGCTTCCAGCGCTCCAGCCACTCGCCGTAGGGCGAGTCCATGCCGCGCGCCAGCAGCGCCTCGTGCAGGGCGATCGTGCGCGGCTTGTTGAAGCCCTGGTTGTAGTAGAGCTTCTGGGGCTGCCAGGGCTCACCGGCCTCCGGGTACTTCTCCGGGTCGCCGGCCGCCTCGAAGGCCACCATCGTGATCTTGTGGGTCATGATGTGGTCCGGGTGCGGGTAGCCGCCGTTCTCGTCGTAGGTCGTGATGACCTGCGGCTTGAACTCCCGGATCAGCTTGACCAGCCGCCCGGCCGCCTCCTCGACGTCCTGCAGCGCGAAGCAGCCCTCGGGCAGCGGCGGCAGCGGGTCGCCCTCGGGCAGCCCGGAGTCGACGAAGCCCAGCCACTCCTGCTTGACGCCCAGGATCTCCCGGGCCTCGTCCATCTCCCGCTTGCGCACCTCGTGGATGTGCTCCTCGATGTACGGGTCCCCCTGGAGCTTGGGGTTGAGGATGGAACCCCGCTCGCCTCCTGTGCAGGTGGCGACCAGCACGTCCACCCCCTCGGACACGTACTTGGCCATGGTGGCCGCACCCTTGCTCGACTCGTCGTCGGGGTGGGCGTGGACCGCCATCAAACGCAGCTGCTCAGTCAAGACTCGATCCTCAGTTAAGGGCCGGAGAATATGCCTCCTATAGTGACCGAAGCGAGGGGGCGCTGTATTCCCTGGGGCGGGGACCCCCCGGGGGTTTCCGGTCCCCGGTCCCCGTACCAGGAGGATGGATCATGGCGGCGGTGCGCGAAGGGCTCCCCGACGGACGCTACGGCCGCCCCGCGGACCAGCGCGCGGACCGCAAGCTCAAGATCATCGGTGCGGTGTTCGGCGTCGCGCTGCTGGGCGTGGTCGGCTGGTCGGGCGTCTCGTACATCACGGGGCAGGACCTCAGCGGCCGCGTGATCACCTGGGACGCGGTCTCCGACCATGCCGTCAAGATCCATCTAGAGGTCGTCAAGGAAGCGGACGCCAAGGGCGTGTGCACGCTGCGTTCGCAGTCCGAGGACGGCGCCGAGGTCGGCCGCAAGGACGTCGCCGTCGAGCAGCGCACCGAGCAGGTGGACACCGAGGTCACGCTGCGTACGACGAAGCGGGCGACCACCGCGGTCCTGGTGGGCTGTACGGCGGCCGGCCACGGCTGAAGCGCGCGCGGCGCCGGTCCGGTCCGCGAAGCGCGCGCCGGAGGCCACGGCGGCCGGTGACCGCGCCGCCACGCTCCGGCGCCCCGGTGCCACCACGCCCGGCCTCCACCGCTCACGGACGTGTCGTGACCGCCTCTGATCAGGGATGATGCGGGGCTGTGCGAGGACTGTGATTTTCCTCTTCCCCGTTTTGTGCCGGAATTGTTAGGCTCGTGGTTTCGCCCACCCGTGAAGGCGCAAACCTTCCTGGTAGGGCGTTTGATTTATCCCCAGTACCGACGAGGAGCACCTGTGACCCAGACCAGCGAGAACGTCACCTGGCTGACCCAGGAGGCGTATGACCAGCTCAAGGCCGAGCTGGAGCACCTGTCTGGTCCCGCACGCGCCGAGATCACCGAGAAGATCGCGGCGGCCCGCGAGGAAGGTGACCTGAAGGAGAACGCCGGGTACCACGCGGCCAAGGAAGAGCAGGGCAAGCAGGAGGCCCGCGTCCGCCAGCTGAAGCAGCTGCTGGAGACCGCGAAGGTCGGCGAGGCCCCGGCCGCCAACGGCGTCGTCGCTCCCGGCATGGTCGTCACCATCGCGTTCGACGGGGACCCCGACGACACGCTGTCGTTCCTGCTGGCCTCGCGGGAGTATGCGAGCTCGGACATCGAGACCTACTCCCCGCAGTCGCCGCTGGGGGCGGGCGTGAACGGCAAGAAGATCGGCGCCGACGCGGAGTACGAGCTCCCCAACGGCAAGAAGGCGAGCGTCAAGGTCCTCGACGCCAAGCCGTACACCGGCTGAGTCCCGCGGCCTCGCCGACGACAGGGGAAGCGGCCCGGAGCATCGTGCTCCGGGCCGCTTCGCCGTATCCGCGCCGCGTGCTGCGCGGCAAAGGGCCGAGGGCCGTCTCAGGCCGCAGCCGACCGGTACTTGCGGACCGCCAGCGTCCGGAAGACCGCGATGATCAGGACGGACCAGAGCACCGAGGCGAGCACCGGGTGCTCCATCGGCCAGGCGCCGGTCACCGACTTGGGCACCCCCGCGATGGTGTTGCCGAACAGCTCGCGGGAGGCGGCCACCGTCGCGCTGAAGGGGTTCCACTCCGCGATGTGCTGCAGGAACGCCGGCATGCCGTTGACCGGTACGAACGCATTGGACAGGAAGGTCAGCGGGAAGAGCCAGATCAGCCCGCCGGACGTGGCCGCCTCGGGCGTGCGCACCGTGAGGCCGATCAGCGCGCCGATCCAGGAGAAGGCGTAGCCGAGCAGGAGCAGCAGCGCGAAGCCGGCCAGCACCGCGGCGGGGTTCTCGTGGGTGCGCCAGCCGATCAGCAGCGCGACGACCGCCAGCACCACCAGCGTCAGCGCGGTCTGGACGAGGTCGGCGAGGGTCCGGCCGGTGAGCACCGCGCCGCGGGACATCGGCAGCGACCGGAACCGGTCGATCAGCCCCTTGTGCATGTCGTCGGCGATGCCCGCGCCGGCGCCCGCCGTGGCGAAGGTGACGGTCTGCGCGAAGATCCCGGCCATCAGGAACTCGCGATAGGCCTGGGTGTCGCCCACGGGGGCCCCGGGGATGATGATGGAGCCGCCGAAGACATAGGTGAACAGCACCACGAACATGATCGGCTGGATCAGCCCGAAGATCACGACTTCGGGGATGCGCACCATCCGGATCAGATTGCGCTTGGCGACCACCAGTGAGTCGCGTACGGAGCGGCTGACGCCGCCGCGGGGCTGCGGGGTGCGGACGCGGCCGTCACCGGCCGCTTCGGTCACCGTGGTCACTTCACGCCCTCCTTCTGGCGGCCCGGGCCGCCGGCGCCGTCCGCACCGGCCGCGGCGCCGTTCCCGCCGTCCTCGTCCGCCGTCTCGGCCGCGTGCCCGGTCAGCGAGATGAAGACGTCGTCGAGGGTCGGGCGGCGCAGGCCGATGTCATCTATCTCCACGCCCCGGCTGTCGAGTTCGCGGATGACCTCGGCGAGCAGCTTGGCGCCGCCGGCCACCGGGGTCGTGATCTTGCGGGTGTGCGGTTCCACCGTGCTCTCGCCCCTGCCGAAGCCGCGCAGGACCTCGTCGGCGAGGGTGAGGTGCTCGGGGTCGTGCACGACGACCTCCACGCGCTCACCGCCGGTACGCGCCTTGAGCTGGTCGGAGGTGCCGCGGGCGATGACCTTGCCGTGGTCGACGACGCAGATGTCGTGCGCGAGGCGGTCGGCCTCCTCCAGGTACTGGGTGGTGAGCAGCAGCGTCGTGCCGCCCGCGACCAGTTCCTGGATGACGTCCCACAGCGCCTGGCGGTTGCGCGGGTCCAGGCCCGTGGTCGGCTCGTCCATGAACATCACGGGCGGGCTGACGACCAGCGCCGCCGCGAGGTCGAGCCGGCGGCGCATACCGCCGGAGTAGGTCTTGGCGGTACGGTCGGCGGCGTCGCCGAGGTTGAAGCGTTCCAGCAGCTCGGCGGCCCGGCGCTTGGCGTCGCGGCCGCTCATCTGGTAGAGCTGGCCGACCATCATCAGGTTCTCGCGGCCGGTCAAGTACTCGTCGACGGCGGCGAATTGGCCGGACAGGCCGATCGACCGGCGTACCTTGTCGGGGTGTGCGAGGACGTCGATCCCGGCAACCTCCGCCTTGCCGCGGTCGGGCCGGATCAGGGTCGTCAGGACCCGTACGGCGGTCGTCTTGCCGGCACCGTTCGGGCCGAGCATTCCGAGGACGGTTCCTTCGGGAACGTCGAGGTCGACGCCGTCCAGTGCCCTCACGTCGCCGAAGGTCTTCACCAGACCTTCGGCGTAAATGGCGCCTGGCATAGGGATACTCCCATGGCTCGGGTCAGTTCCAGGTCGAATGGTACGTTTTGCGGTCTGTAAAGGCCCATTGGGGCATTTGTCCGCAACGGAGCGCCGTGGCTCACCGGCACCCCGCGGCCGTGATGCTACTCCGAAACGCGATACATCGCGATACAATTTTCCCAGCCCGAGCCCGCACGAGCGGCCCCGCGTACGACCGCCGCCCGGCAGCACCGCCCGGCCACTCCGCGGCTGCACTCTGCGGCAACACCGTGCAGTCACTCCGCGGCAGCACTCTGCGGTCATTCCGCGGCGGCACCCTGCGGTCACCCCGCGACCGCCCCCTGCGTCACTCCGCGACCGCGTAACCCGCCTCGTTCAGCGCCGCGCGCACCTCGGCGCAGTGCGCCGGGCCCTTGGTCTCCAGATGCAGCTCCACCTCGACCTCGGTCAGCCCGAGCCGCGGATCCGTGCGCACATGACCGATGTCCAGGATGTTCGCGTCGACCACCGTCAGCACCCCGAGCAGCGTCTCCAGCGCCCCCGGCCGGTCCGTCAGCCGCAGCCGCAGCGAGAGGTAGCGGCCCCCGGCCGCCATGCCGAAGCGCAGGATGCGCTGCAGCAGCAGCGGATCGACGTTCCCGCCGGACAGCACCGCCACCACCGGCCCCTCGAAGGACTCCGGGTCGGCGAGCAGCGCCGCCACCGGACTCGCCCCGGCCGGCTCCACCACCAGCTTCGCCCGCTCCAGGCACAGCAGCAGCGCGCTGGAGAGCTCGTCCTCGGAGACCGTACGGACCTCGTCCACCAGCTCCCGCACGATCCCGAAGGTCACCTCGCCCGGCCGCCCGACCTTGATGCCGTCCGCCATCGTCGACAGCCCCTCGACCGCCACCGGACGCCCGGCCGCCAGCGACGGCGGATAGCAGGCCGCGCCGGCCGCCTGCACCCCGATGACCTTCACATCCGGCCGCAGCGCCTTGACCGCGAGCGCGATGCCCGCCGCCAGCCCGCCGCCGCCGACCCCGACGACGATGCTGCGCACCTCCGGGCACTGTTCGAGGATCTCCAGGCCGACCGTGCCCTGCCCGGCGATGATGTCGCGGTGGTCGAAGGGGTGGATGAAGACCGCCCCGGTCTCGCGCGCGTACTCCTGCGCGGCGGCCAGCGTCTCGTCGACCACCTGGCCGTGCATCCGCACCTCGGCGCCGTACTCACGGGTCGCGGCGACCTTCGGCAGCGGCGCGCCGACCGGCATGAACACCGTCGAGCGCACCCCGAGCAGGGACGCCGCGAGCGCCACGCCCTGCGCGTGGTTGCCGGCGCTCGCCGCCACCACACCGGCCGCCCGCTCCTGAGCGCTGAGCCCGGCGATCCGTACGTAGGCGCCGCGGATCTTGAAGGAGCCGGTGCGCTGGAGGTTCTCGCACTTGAGGTGGACGGGCGCGCCGACCAGTCCGGACAGATAGCGGCTGCCCTCCATCGCGGTGGCCCGTGCGACACCGGAGAGGATCTTGTGCGCCTCGCGTACGTCATCGACCGTGATCGGGTCACCGGCGAGCGGACCGGCGGCGGGGAACGCGGATGCGGAGGTCTCGTGCGGTGTACGCGGCGGATGAGCTGCCATGCCGCCAGTCTGGCATTTTGCCTCTCGCCCGGCCCGTCCGTCCAAGGGGCGGGCAGGGGTTACAGGGCGTTATCGGATTGGGCAGCGCAGGTACGCTCCGCGCCGGGTCCGCGTACGCTGTCCTCCCACCCATACGCATATCCATCGAAGCGAGCTCCCGGCCATGCCCACCTCTTCGGACATGACGACCCACTCCGATCCCGCTCCCGCTCTCCTCGACGCGCTGCAGCACCAAGTAGCCGTCTTCGCCCGCCGCGCAGAGCAGAGCCGGCTCGGCGGCGTCGGACAGGCGCGCAACTCCATGGACCGCGCCGCGTATCTGCTGCTCAACCGCCTGGACCAGGAAGGCCCGATGGGCGTCAAGGCCCTGGCCGCCGGTATGGGCATCGACTCCTCGACGGTCACCCGGCAGGTCGCCCCGCTGGTCGACTCCGGGCTGGTCAGCCGGGCCACCCACCCCGAGGACGGCCGGGCCGTGGTGCTCCAGCTCTCCGACCGCGGGCACGCCCGGCTCGACGAGGTGCGCGCCTCGCGCCGCGCCCTGATGGCGCTGGTGACGGAGGGGTGGTCCGAGGAGGAACGCGAGGCGTTCACCACGCTTCTGACGCGCTTCAACGCCTCGCTCTCCGGCATCACCGCCATCACCGCGTCCATGACGCCCAGTTCCTGACGGTTCGCTTCCCACGTTGTCGGCTGCGGCGCCGTGGGGGTTGCTCGTGGTGCGCCTGCGGCGGGCTGTTGCCGCTGCGCGGGGCTTGTCGGCTGCGGGTGCGGCCCTACGGACTCCGTCCTACGGTCCGCCCCCTTCCGTGGGTGGGTGGAAGGAGACCGGTGGGGGTGTACGTAAGCCCGTACGTGCGCGCAATGGACGAGTGACGCCAGCCCCCACCGGCCCTCTTCACCACCCACTCACGGGAGGTGCCGCTCCGCAGGACGAAGTCCGGAGGAGCGGCACCGCACCCAACACACCACGCCCGCCGCAGGCGCAACGGCGAACAACCCCCACGGCGGGAAGCCAAACACGTCGGCCGCAGCCAAGCGCAGCGGTTAGCCCAGCGCCTGGGTCAGGTCGGCCAGCAGGTCGTCGGCGGACTCGATGCCGACCGAGAGGCGTACGAGGTCGCCGGGGACCTCCAGCGCGGAACCGACCACCGAGGCGTGCGTCATCCGGCCCGGGTGCTCGATGAGCGACTCGACGCCGCCCAGCGACTCCCCGAGGGTGAACAGCTCGGCCCGGTTGCAGACCTCCACCGCCGCCTGCTCGCCACCCGCGACCTGGAACGACACCATGCCGCCGAAGGAACGCATCTGCTTGGCGGCGACCTCGTGGCCGGGGTGGTCGGACAGCCCCGGGTAGTAGACGCGGGTCACCTTCTTGTGCGCGGACAGCAGCTCGGCGACGCGCGCCGCGTTGGCGCTGTGCCGGTCCATGCGGACGGCCAGCGTCTTGATGCCGCGCATCACCAGCCAGGCGTCGAAGGGGCCGGCGATCGCGCCCATCGCGTTCTGGTGGTAGGCGAGTTCCTCGCCGAGGGTGTCGTCGTTGACGACCAGGGCGCCGCCGACGACGTCCGAGTGGCCGCCCATGTACTTGGTCGTGGAGTAGACCACCACGTCGGCGCCGAGCGCGAGCGGCTGCTGGAGGTAGGGGCTGGCGAAGGTGTTGTCGACGACGAGCCGGGCGCCGGCGTCCCGCGCGACGCCGGCCAGCGCCCCGATGTCGCTGATGCCGAGCAGCGGGTTGCTGGGCGTCTCCACCCAGATCACCTTCGTACGGGGCCGCAGCGCCGCGCGGACGGCCTGCGGGTCGGAGGTGTCGGCCACCGACCACTCCACGCCCCAGCGCTCGACGACCTTGGCGAAGAGGCGGAACGTGCCGCCGTAGGCGTCATTGGGGATGACGACGTGGTCGCCGGGGGTCAGCAGGGTCCGCAGGAGGCAGTCCTCGGCGGCGAGGCCGGAGGCGAAGGCGAGGCCGCGGCGGCCGCCGTCCAGGGCCGCGAGGTTCTCCTCCAGGGCGGTCCGGGTCGGGTTGGCGCTGCGGCTGTACTCGTAGCCGCCGCGCAGCCCGCCCACACCGTCCTGCTTGTAGGTGGAAACCTGGTAGATGGGCGGCACCACGGCGCCGGTGGCCTGGTCAGGCTCCTGGCCCGCGTGGATGGCGAGGGTCTCGAAATGCTGGTGGCGCTGGTCGCGCTGATCGCTCATGCCTGCCGAGGGTAGTCGGCCCCGGCCTTCCCGGAACTTTCTGGTTCGCTGGATAGTGGATACATACAAAGGGCACCGCGCACCGGTTCCCCCGCGCGCACCTCAGCACCACCCCGGCCCCGCCGCACCGCTACAGGTACAGGACACCTCACATGGACGCTCTGCTGGTTCTCCTCGCCGCGCTCGCGCTCGGCGGCCTCGTCTTCCTGCCCTGGATGCGACGCCGGCGGGCCGTGCAGCACACCCAGCGGGGCCTGGTGGTGGCCGCCGACCCGATGGCGGGCTACGGCTTCGTACCGCTGGAGCAGCTGGACGTACGGCTGCCGGGCCCCGACGAGGAGCTGGACGCCGCGCTGGCCGAGATGCGCCGGACGCACGACTGGCGCCCGGCGGCCGAGCTGCTGAAGTCCACCGGCGACGACTGGGAGCGCCGCTGGCAGCGGGTGCAGACGCTGGCCGGCGCGGCCGCGTTCGAGCTGGCCGGCGCGGCCGCGTTCGAGCTGGCCGAGGGCGGGACGGACGGGGACGGCGGGGGCCGGACCGGCGGCATCTGGCTGCGGACGTGGCGCTCGGAGGCGCCCAAGGACCCCGGCGGCGCCCAGACGCACGCCCAGTTCCTGGTCGTCCAGGCGCTGCGCGACCCGGGCTCGCAGGACTTCCGGATGATCCTGGAGGAGGCCCGCACGGTCTGCCGCGAGGCGGCGCTGCTGGCCCCCGGCAGCCCGATCCCGTACATCACCGAGCTGGCCGTCGCCCGCGGCCTGGGGGAGCGCCCCGCCGACTACGAGGCGCTGTGGTCCAAGGTCGCCCAGCGCGCCCCGCAGCACATGGGCGCACATCTGGCCGCGCTCCCGTACTGGTCGCAGAAGTGGCACGGCTCGCGTACGGAGGCCGAGGCGTTCGCCGAGCGCGCGGCGGCCGCGGCCCCCGCGGGGACGCTGCTCCCGGCGCTGCCCCTCTTCGCGGTCTACGAGCACCTCCCCGAGGCCAACATGGTCCGCAGCCTCTACCAGAGCGCGGTCGTCGAGCGGGCCATCGAGGGCGCCCACTTCGCGCTCCGCGAGGCCCCCGCCGACCACCCCATGGCTCCCCACGTCCGCCATCTGCTGGTGTGGTTCCTGGTACGCGCCGAGCGCTACGCCGAGGCCATGGAGCAGCTCCGCCTGGTCGACGGTCATGTGGGCGCCGTCCCCTGGTCGTACGGCCGCAGCCCCGCCGCCGAGTACGCCGCCTACCGCGCCCAGGCCATCGCCGGCTGGGAACAGCTCGGCGGCACGTCGGCGGGCTTCCCACCGGCCGGGAGCTAGGGCGGCCGTCCCGCCGAACGGGAACCAAGGGCCCAAGGGGCCCAAGGCGCCTTTCCCACCAACCGGGGACCAGGGGCACCCTCCCCACCAACTGGGACCAGGGCCCCCAAAACCAACCCACCGCGGGGCCCGGCCGCCGGAATGCCGCCGCCCTCCCCGATGTTGGGCCCATTGCACACCCAGCTCTGCTCGCTAGTTCCCCTCCCCAGTTCCCCTCACCCAGCTCCCCTCCCCGCCCACCCACCCGCTCTCCCTCCCCAGGAGCCTGATCCCGATGCTGTTCTCCCGCTTCAAGACCCACCTCCCCACCCCCGACGAAGCACTCGAGGGCCGCCCCGAGCGGGCCTTCGCCGTCCCCGACCGGCACACCGTCCTCGGCAAGGCCCTGCTCGGCCCGTATCCGGACGGCCTGGAGACCGCGGACTTCGGCCTGGGCTGTTTCTGGGGCGCCGAGCGGAAGTTCTGGCAGACCGAGGGCGTGTGGACCACCCTCGTCGGCTATCAGGGCGGGCACACCCCCAACCCCACCTACGAAGAGGTCTGCAGCGGCCACACCGGCCACACCGAGGCCGTCCGCGTCGTCTTCGACCCGGCCGTCGTCCCGTACACCGCCCTGCTGAAGCTCTTCTGGGAGTCCCACAACCCGACCCAGGGCTTCCGCCAGGGCAACGACGTGGGCACCCAGTACCGCTCCGCGATCTACACCCACTCCCCCGCCCAGCAGCAGGCCGCCGAGGCCTCCCGCGACGCCTACCGCGCCGTCCTGCACAACTCCGGCTACCCCGACATCACCACCGAAATCCTCCCCGCCGACACCCGCCCCTTCTATCCGGCGGAGGCCTACCACCAGCAGTACCTCGACAAGAACCCTGCGGGGTACTGCGGGATCGGCGGGACTGGCGTGAGCTGCCCAGTGGGTGTGGCACCGACCGGCGAATGAGCCTCGGTCTCATCTGGGGTGGGCCCACAGGCATGCGCAGAGGTGCAGGCGGTGCCAGACTGGATTTGAGGCGGTGGGCTCTGGACCGTTCTGAACAGCAGCCAGGCGGGGCGAGGTGCCGTGACCAGGCAATTGCGGATCACTGTCCAGCATGCAGACGATGAGATCGAGCTCCTGCACCGCGATATCGAGGGCCTGCGGGAGGACTTGCTGCTGCTCGACGTGGACCAGGTGGAACATCCCGACGCCGGCCCAACTCCGGAGGGTGCTCGGAGCGGCGCTACGGAGCTGTTGGACGTTCTGTTGGTGACACTGCCTCCTGTGCTGCCGCTCCTTGAGGGGGTGGTCGCCGTCGTCAAAGAGTGGTTGGGGCGCAGCGGAGAGTCAACGTGCGTCCTGGAGATCGACGGCAACCGTCTTGAGCTCACGGGCGTCCGCAGCAAGGAGCAGCGACGGCTGGCCGAGGCATGGCTCGCCCGCTGCGGGCGGGCACCTGGGGAAGCGGGGCCATGACCGATCGGGACAGGTACGCGCTCGTCGTGGTGACGGGAACTTACCTCGACGTAGGACTCGGTGCGCTTCGGGCCCCGACGGACGACGCGGAGAGCCTCGCCGAGGTGCTCGGCGACACCTCCATCGGTGACTTCGACGTGGAGGTGCTGACCGATCCAACGGTCCAACAGCTCCGCATCGCGGTGGAAGACTTCTTCGCGGACAGGCGGCCACAGGACACCTTGCTGCTGCATTTCTCGTGCCACGGGGTGAAGAACGCTGCGGGCAAGCTGTTCCTCGCCACCACCGACACGAGCCGGGCCCGGCTGGCCTCGACCGCGATCCCGGCTGAGTACGTGAGCAGTCTGATGCTGGCGAGCCGTGCACAGCGGGCGGTCCTGCTCCTGGACTGTTGCTATGCCGGGGCCTTTGAGCGCGGGTTGTTCGCACGGGCCGGTACGGACGCGCACGTACAGGACAGCTTTCAGGATCTGGAGCGCACCGGAGGGCGGCGAGGACGGGCGGTCTTCACAGCGTCCAGCGCCGTCGAATTCGCCTTCGAGGGCGACCGCCCTGTGGCGGGCGGGGCAGCGTCTCAAGGCAATCCGTCGCTGTTCACCGGCGCCCTGGTGGAGGGGCTCCGTACCGGCGACGCCGACCGCGACGGTGATGGGGAGGTCGGGGTCTCCGAGCTGGCTGACTATGTAGGCGAGCGGTTGCAGGAGCTCACCCCTCACCAGACTCCGCAGCTATGGGTTTTTGGTGCGCATGGCGACCTTCCCATCGCGCGTACCAGGCGGGCCAGGCCCGCAGCGTTGCCGCGTGAGCTCGCAGATGCTGTGCACTCGGAGAGTCGCGAGAGGAGGCTGTGGGCTGTCGGCGATCTGGGCAGTCTGTTGCGTGGCGAGGATGTGGGACTCGCGTTGTCGGCCTGTGCAGCACTGTCCGAGTTGGAGCGCGACGACAGTCGCCGGGTGGCAGATGGCGCTGCCCGAGCGCTTGGGGCGGCCCAGCCCGAGGTCGGCCCTCCATCACTCGATCTCGGAAGGGCCGTGGTGGGAGTCCCGGGCCCACCGGCCCTGCTTCGGGTGGAAGGTCCGCCGATCGTCCTCGCCACCATGGAGGCAAGAGCGGACCCATGGCTGAAGATCCGATACGTGGAAGGCGGGATCGAGCTGGCGGCGGAGGTTTCCGAGCGGGGGGAGTTCGCTGGCACCGTGCGGCTGCAGAGCGCGACTGGTGAGTTGGCGATCCCGGTTCAGGCGGAGGCGGTGACACAGCGGCGCCCGAGGCGGCAGCCTGAGCCGACTCCGAGAGTGCCGAAGGAACCGGCCGCGAGCAGGCCGCCACCGGCGACCGAAGCGGCCGCTGATCAGCCCACTGGGGGTCAAGTCCCCGTCACGAGGCGGCTGCTAGGAACCGTCTCCCATTGGTCCTTCCTGGCTGCAGCGGCGGCGATGGTCCTTGCCCTGATCCTGCCGATGACGAAGTACGGTTCAACTTTCGAGATAGTTGTGATAGTGCAATACAGAAAATGGGCTCCGCTGCAGGGCGCATGGGCATGGGCGAGCGCAGTCACATGCGTAGCCGCGGCAGTCTGTGCCGCGCGTGGTTCCTCGGTTCTGCAACTGCCGTCGGTGCGCTGGTGGTACACCATCGTGGCGCTGGTGAACCTGGGGGTGACGATACTGTGGTGGCGCACTGGGATCGCTTACGGAATCCGAATCGGACTGGTGGCCCTCACTGCAGCTTGCGTCTTCCAGCTTTGGGGCTCCCTATACATGTGGCTCTGCCTCCGGCGCCGGAGACCGTCTGCCGACTCGGATACCGGAAGGAAGCAGGCACCGAAGGCCGGATACGGTAGTTGACACAACTTCGGATCCGGGCCAAGTCCGCCGGTGAGCGCTGACTGGCCCCGCGGTAGCCCTCACCACTGACCCTCGTGCCTGCCCCAGGTCGGCACGCCCCACAGGCCCCGTAGGCCCCGCCCCTCCCTCACCCGCGTACCGCGCGGAAGCGGAAGTGGTCCTTGCGGAGTGTGACGCTGATGCCGGGGTCGGTGAAGCCCGCTGCGCGGAGGCGGGCCGGGAGGGTTTCGGGGGGTACGGGGACGTAGGTGTCGCGCAGGTGGATGAGGCGGAAGCCGGGGCTGGCGCGGCCGTCGCAGCCTGCGAAGACGCCGCCGGGGCGGAGTACCCGGAAGGCCTCCGCGAAGAGGCGGTCCTGCTGTCGCGGCGAGGGCACGTGGTGCAGCATCGTGAAGCAGACGACCGTGTCGAAGGCGGCGTCCGGCAGGGGCATCGCGGTGCCGTCGCCGTGCAGGACCGCGATCCGGTCGCCGTACTCCGCGCGCAGTCGCCGCGCCGCGTCCTCGTCGACCTCCAGGACGCTCAGCCGGCCAGCGGTCCGGCGCGCCAGCGCCCGCGTCGTGGCGCCGTAACCGGGCCCGATCTCCAAGGTGTCGGCGCCCAGTTGGACGCCGTCGAGGGCCCAGGGCAGCAGGTCTTTCTCCACCGCGCGGGCCCATGGGCGGGAGCTGCACAGCCACTGGTGATAGCGGTTCATGGAAGGCATGGGCCGAGCGTAGGGAGCGGGGTACGGTGACCACCACGCGATAGGGGGACATGTTGTATCGCAGCACGGACAGCGACGGCGGTGGGCGGCCGGACCGGAACGGGGGAACGGCCGCGCGGGTGGCGCCGGCGGGGCCGCCCGCCGGGGCGGCCGTCGTCGTGGGGAGTTTCGCGATGGACGGCGGGCAGTGGTTCGGAAGCCACCGCCATGAGCACCACCAACTCGCCTGGGCGGGACGGGGAGTTCTGGCCGTACGGGCCGCCGGCACCACATGGGTGCTGCCGCCGTCGATGGCGCTGTGGATACCAGCCGGCACCGAGCACGCCACCGGGGCCGCCGGTCCGGCGCTCTTCCGGAGCCTGTACTACCTGCCCGAGCGCTGCCCGGTCGACTGGTCCGCGCCCACCGTCGTCGGTGTCTCCGCGCTGCTGCGCGAGCTGATCTCGTATCTGGCGGACGACACCCTGGCCGCGGCCGCCCGCGAACGGGCCGAGGCCGTCGTCCTCGACCAGCTGCGTCCGGTGTCGGTGGCGACGGTGCAGGCCCCGATGCCCCGCGATCCGCGGGCCCGCCGGGTCGCCCAGGCGCTGCGCGCCGATCCCGCGGACGGGCGGACGCTGGCGGAGTGGGGCGCCCGGGTGGGCGCGAGCGGCCGGACGCTGGCCCGTGCGTTCGTGGCCGACACCGGCATGCCGTACGGGCAGTGGCGCACCCGGGTCCGGCTGCAGGCCGCGATGCCGCTGCTGGCCGGCGGTGCGACCGTCGCGGCCGTGGCGGCGCGGGTGGGCTACGCCTCCCCGAGCGCGTTTGTCGCGGCCTTCCGGCGTGCGGTGGGCGTGCCGCCGGGGGTGTACTTCGCGCCGTAGGGCGCGGCGAGGCGGTGGGCGTGCCGCCGGGCGTGTACTTCGCGCCGTAGGGCGGGGCGGCGGCGCGGACGCCGGGCCGGGCGGCCGGGGTCAGGCCTCGCCCAGGCGGGCACGGTCGCGGCGGCGGTTCTGCCAGAACCGCCCTGGGGGGTCAGCCCTCGCCCAGGCGGGCACGGTCCGCGGCGGCTCGGACGCCGGACCAGGCGGCCGGGGTCAGCCCACGCCCAGGCGGGCACGGTCGCGGCGGCGGTTCTGCCAGAACCGCCCTGGGGGGTCAGCCCTCGCCCAGGCGGGCACGGTCCGCGGCGGCTCTGCCCTGGTGCCAGCCGGCCGCGTCGTGGACGCCGCGCAGGCGCACCGGGGCGGTGTCCGGGAAGAGGGTGCCGGTGGTCTCCTCGACGGCGAGTTCGCGGGCGGCGAGGACCGGGAGGAGGTCGGGGGCCGACGCGGCGGACTCGGAGGCGGCGGCGGCCGTGGCGGCGGCGGTGGCCGCCGTCAGCCGGTCGCGGATGCGGTCGGCGTACCCGACGAGGAAGGTCTGGCGGAAGTCACGGGTGCGCCGGGCGCGACCGCGGGCGTGATGGTCGTCGCCGGCGCGGTGCATGGCCGCGGTGGCCTGCAGGAGGAGGGAGGTGTAGAGCAGCTCGGCGGCCTCCAGGTCGGGCGGGAAGCCCACGAGGGTGGAGAAGCCGAGGTCACCGGCCCATACGGCCTGGCAGCGGTTGGCGGCCGCGACCGCGTCGAGGAGCAGCGCCTTGGCCTGTTCGTACGGTCCCTCGATGCCGATGCGGACCGCCGAGGGGCCGCCGGCCGGACCGCCCGGCGAGCCGTCCGCGGAGTCCAGGAGCGCCTCGTCGATGCTGTGCCGGGCCATCAGCTCCTGTGCCTTGGCGGACAGCGCCTCGGCCTCCTCGGCGTAGTCGGTCGCCTCGGCCTTGGCGAGCAGCCCGCGGATCCGCCCGAGGGCGCGCGAGGCGGCGGCGCCGTCGGCGGTGTGCGGGCCGGTCCGCGTCCCGGGGCGCGGCGGCTGCGGCAGCGGGGTGATACGGGGCAGGCGGGCGAGGATGCGCAGCGCCGCCAGCACGTCGTACGCGGTCTCGAAGCGGGAGGTGCGGCGGCGCCCGGCCAGCGCGTCGAGATAGCCGCGGTCGGAGTCCCACCAGACCTCGGCGCCGAGGCTTTGCAGCTGCTCGGACCAGCGCGTACCGCGCCCGGCCCGCGTCCCCGACGGCCGGGCGTCCTCCGCCGCCACGGCGTCGACGACCACCGCCACCGGCGTCGCGTCACGCGCCGTACGCCGGACGATGCGCTCCAGGTCGGCGGGGTGCCAGCCGCCCGCCCAGCACTGCCGCACGGCCGCCACGGCGGCGGCGACCACCGCCTCGCTCACCGCCTCCCAGCCGGCCTCGGCCGCGGCCAGCCGCGAGGCGCCCGCCTCCAGGGCGTCCTCGGCCGCGGCCCCGTCGGGTGCGTAGCGGACGCTGCCGAGGACCTCCGCGACCAGCTCGTCGGCCGCCGGCGGCCGCGGCCCGCCGCGCCCTCTTCCTCCGCGCTCGTTCACCCGGTCACTCTACGGCCGGCCGCTGCGCGCCCTCCCGCCCGGCACCGCGCTCCCCCGCCGCCGCATCGCGCGGGCCGTCGGCGGCGGCGCCCCAGTCCCACAGGGACTGCAGTACGGGCCCCAACTCCCGTCCGCGGGCGGTGAGCCGGTAGCGGACGGTGGGCGGCCAGCCGGGGATGCGGTCACGGTGGGCCACGCCGTCGGCGACCAGCTGGGCGAGCCGGTCGGTGAGCACCTTGTCGGAGAGCGCGGGCAGGGCGGCGGCCAGTTCGCTGTAGCTGTGCGGGCCGCGGAGCAGCTCCCGGATGACGAGGGTGGTCCAGCGGCCGCGGAGCGCGCCGAGCGCGATCTCCACGGGGCAGGCGGGGGACGGCTCGCGCACCGCCGCCCGGGCGTCGTCGGGCAGGCCGGGCGCGTGCCGAACCGTTCGGTGAGTCACGAGGGGGCCTCCTAGGGTTCGCGGCACCGGTCAACGCACCGGCACCGGACCGGATCGGACCGGATCGGACCGGATCGGATCGGACTGGATCGGACCGGATCCACTGAACCAGCACACAGGAGACGACGAACATGGCATCCCCCAGGCCCTTTGCCGCCCCCGCCCCCGCCCCCGGCCTCCCCGGACTGCCGCGCTCGGCCCAGGACGTCCCGGCCGTCTTCGCGCGGCGGTTCAACTCGGGCGACGCCGAGGCGGTGCAGGAGATGTACGCGCCCGACGCGGTCTTCGTGCCGCGGAGCGGGGCACCGGCGACGACACCGGAGGCGATCCGGCGGGCCAACGCCGGCTTCCTCGGCCTCGGGCTGCCGATCACGGTACGGCCGCGGCACGTCCACGTCGCCGGCGACACGGCGCTGCTGATCGTCGACTGGGAGCTCGACGCGGACGGCGGCGGCCCGGGGCCGGTCCGCGGCACGGCGACCGATGTCGCCCGGCGGGGCCCGGACGGCCGCTGGCGCTATGTGATCGACAGCCCGTTCGGCGGCGACGCACCGGATACGACGACGCCCGGCGCGCCGTGAGGTACGGCGGGCCGGGCGTCGGTCAGGGCATCGGTCAGGGCGCAGCGCGCGAGGTCACCGAGGTCACTGCAGGGCGCTGCCCGCGACCCACTGCGACCAGTCCATGTTCCAGCCGTTGAGGCCGTTGTCCGGCTTGATGGTGCGGTCCGGGGAGTTGATCACCTCGACGACGTCGCCGGTCTGCGAGTGGTCGAAGAACCAGGCGCCGTCCGTCTTGGGGTCGTCGGCGCCCTTGACGTCCTTCATCCCGATGCAGCCGTGGCTGGTGTTGGCGGTGCCGAAGATGCCCTTGCCCCAGTAGTTGCCGTGGATGAAGGTGCCGGAGGCCGACAGGCGCATGGCGTGCGGCACGTCGGGGATGTCGTACTCGCCCTTGCCGTTCTTCTTCTTGAAGCCGACGGTCGAGCCGTCCATCCGGGTCTGCTGGAACCGCTCGGAGATGACCATCTTGCCGTTGTAGGTCGGGTTCTTCTCGTTGCCGGCCGAGATCGGGATGGTCTTGAGGATCCGGTCGTCACGGACCACAACCATCTTGTGCGCCTTGGTGTCGACGGTGCTGACCTGGGCGTGGCCGACGCGGAAGCCGACGGTCTTGTGCTGGATGCCGGTGACGCCCGGTGAGGCCTCGACGCCGGCCAGGCCGAGCTCCATGCTGACCTCGGTGTTCGCCTTCCAGTACTCCCGGGGGCGGAAGTCGAGCCGGGTGTCGCTGAACCAGTGGCCGACGACCCGCTGGTTGCTGCTCGCCGCGACCTGGATCGCGGACTCGACGGCGGCCTTGTTCTTGACCGGCTTGTTGAAGTTGATCGACACCGGCATGCCGATGCCGACGGTCGAGCCGTCCTCGGGCGTGAAGGTCCCGACGAGGTGCGGGGAGGGGGAGGCCGTGGTGAAGGCGGAGTTCTCCACCGCCTTGCGGCCCTGGTCGTCCACCGCGCGGGCGGTGACCTTGTACCGCGTCGAGCGCTGCAGCGGCTGTTCGGGCTGCCAGGAGGTGCCGTCGGCGGACAGCGTGCCGTCGACCGTCTTCTTGGTCTCGACGGCGGTCATCGTGACGTCGGTGAGCCGGCCGCCACTGACCGTGACCTTGGCGGCGCCGACGCCGGCGCGGCTGTCGCCGTCCTTCGGCAGGATCGTGATCCTGGCCTCGGAGACGTCCTGTGCGGCCGCCGCGTCCACCTGCTGGGTGTTCTCGTGACGGGCGGCGCCGTCGGCCCCGCTGCCGCCGTCCGCCGCACTGCTGGCGCCGCACGACGTGAGCGTGAGTACGCCCCCGAGCAGCGCGGCGCCGGCTATCAGGCCCTTGCGGCGGTTGCTGTCCGTCATCACACGCATCTCCATTGCTACCGAGTTCGCGACAAATCCCCGAGCTGGCTGCCAACTGAACGCAGGCATATCTGGACGCAGGCATTCCTGCCGACGCCATAAGAACGCCTTTTCCGTTTCGCCCGTTCCATTCGTCCGAAAAGTGTGGGGTAGGCCACTAAGGACCCCTCTGGGGTGCGCTCGGGGTCTGCACGTAGTCGGCCCCCGTACGGCGGGGAGCCGTGCGGGGGCCGTGGCCGGCAGGGAGGGGGCAGTGGTGCCCGGTGTCAGCCCTCCCCGTCCGCGTCGTCCGCCAGGTCCCACTCCGCCGCGTCCCACTCGGCGTCGGGGTCGTAGTCGGTCATCTCCTCGCTGCTCCAGGAGGCCTGCGCGAGCTCGGCCCCCGGCACGGAGGCGACGAGGTCGAACGGGTCGATCAGGTGGGCCAGCGCCTCCGCCGGGTCCTCCTTGACCGTCTCCCGGGACTGTCTGCGCTCCTCGTCCGGCAGGGACGGGTCGCCGTCGATGTGGTCGAGGGCGGCGCCGGTCAGCTGGCCGGCGTCGGTGACCTCCATGACCAGTTCGACATGAAGCCGCACAAAACGTGATGTCTCACCATTGCTCATAGCACGGAGGTTAGGCACGGACGGCTCCCGACTTCCCCGCGACCCGCGGCGGTCACTAACATCTGCGCTCAACGGCCAATTCGCCGAACCCACAAGGAGGATTGCTTCCGTGACCGCACGACGATCACTGCTGACCGCCACGGCCGCGGGATCGGTGCTGTTCGCCTTGTGGTTCGTACCGTCCGCCAACGCGATCGTGGGCACTGACGGGGCGACAGATTCCGGTCTGCGGGCGGCATCCGCGCAGGCCGGGCGGGCCGCGACCGACGAGCCGGACCGGGCGGGCCGCACGGGCAGCGGCGCCAAGGGCACCGGCCCCACCGCCCCGCACCACCTCCTCGCCGACACCGGCAGCCCGGACACCACCCCGTACGCGATCGGCGGCGCCGCCTTCCTCGTCCTGGGCGCCGGGCTGGTCGGCTACTCCGTGCGCCGCAGCCCCGGCGGGACGGCCTGACCGTCCGCGGGCGGGGCCCCGGCGCGGCACCCGGAGCTACGCCAGCTCTCCGGTGACCGACTCCGCCGCCGCCACCAGCTTCCCGGCCCGCACGAAGGCGTACGCGGCCTCCAGGTCCGGCGCCAGGAAGCGGTCCTCGCCGGGCCCCTGGATGCCCGCGGCGCGCACCGCGTCCAGCACCGCACGGGTCGCGGGCGCCGGGGCCAGCCCCTCGCGCAGCTCGATGGCGCGGGTCGCCGCGTACAGCTCGACGGCGACGATCCGGGTCAGGTTGTCGACGGCGGTACGCAGCTTGCGCGCCGCCGACCAGCCCATCGAGACATGGTCCTCCTGCATGGCGGAGGACGGGATGGAGTCCACCGAAGCGGGCGCGGCCAGCCGCTTCAGCTCGCTGACCAGCGCGGCCTGCGTGTACTGGGCGATCATCAGGCCGGAGTCGACGCCCGGGTCGCCGGCCAGGAAGGCGGGCAGGCCGTGGGAGCGGTTCTTGTCCAGCAGCCGGTCGGTGCGGCGCTCGGCGATCGATCCGAGGTCGGCGGCGGCGATCGCCAGGAAGTCCAGGACGTAGGCGACCGGCGCACCGTGGAAGTTGCCGTTGGACTCGACCCGGCCGTCGGGCAGCACCACCGGGTTGTCGACCGCCGACGCCAGCTCGCGGTCGGCGACCAGCCGGGCGTGGTCCAGGGTGTCCCGTCCGGCGCCGGCGACCTGCGGGGCGCAGCGGATGGAGTAGGCGTCCTGGACGCGCGGGGCGTCGTCCTGATGGTGGCCGGTGAAGCCCGAACCCGCCAGCACCTTGAGCATGTTGGCGGCCGAGGCGGCCTGCCCCGGGTGCGGGCGGATGGCGTGCAGCTCGGGGGCGAGGACCCGGTCCGTGCCGAGCAGCGCCTCCAGGGAGAGGGCCGCGGTGATGTCCGCCGAGGTGAAGAGCCGGGCGAGGTCGGCGCAGGCCATCACGAGCATGCCGAGCATGCCGTCGGTGCCGTTGAGGAGGGCCAGGCCCTCCTTCTCGCGCAGCTCGACGGGCGCGATGCCGTGCGCGGCCAGCAGCTCGCCGGCCGGGCGGACGACACCGTCGGGGCCCTCCGCCTCGCCCTCGCCCATCAGCGTGAGCGCACAGTGCGAGAGCGGTGCGAGGTCGCCGGAGCAGCCGAGCGAGCCGTACTCGTGCACGACCGGAGTGATGCCGGCGTTGAGTATGGCGGCCATGGTCTCGACGACCAGCGGGCGGACGCCGGTGTGCCCGGAGGCGAGCGTCTTGAGCCGCAGGAACATCAGCGCGCGGACGACCTCGCGCTCGACCCGCGGGCCCATGCCGGCCGCGTGCGAGCGCACGATGTTGCGCTGGAGCTGGGCCCGCAGCTCCGGGCTGATGTGGCGTACGGCGAGGGCACCGAAGCCGGTGGAGACGCCGTAGACGGGGTCGGGCTTGGCGGCGAGTTCGTCGATGAAGGCGCGGGAGGCGGCGACGGCCGCGAGGGCCTCCTCGGACAGCTCGATCCGGGCGGCACCGCGGGCCACCGCGATGACGTCCTGTGCGGTCGTGCCGGACGTCCCCAGCACCACAGTGTGCATATCCATATTCAGGCACCCTAGAGACTGAATCGCCGGATGTCACCACCAGATTTCGGGATCACCCCTTACCGGAGGGGGCGTCCGAGGGAGACCCGGGGCGTACGGGGGATCTGCCGTCTGCACAAGGATCTGCCGCCTCACCTCCGGAAGCGCCGGCGCTCCGGCCCCGGGCGCCGGTCGGGGGCGTCGGCGAGCCGTACGACCGGGTCGTCCCGGCCGCCGTGCCGGCCGGCAACCACCGGCTCGCCCGAGCCCGCCGCCTTGGACTTGTACTGCGCGGCGTCCGCGAGCCGGAAGAGCCGGCGGCCGCTGCGCACCGGACCGATCGGGTCACCGGTCGAGGCGACCCCCACCGCGACGCCCTCCCCGAGATCCAACTCCCCGGCCCGCTCGCACAGTTCACCGGCCACCTTGACCACCTCGTCGGCCGGCGGGCCCACCGCGAGCAGACAGAACTCATCGCCGCCGAGCCGGGCGGCCAGGGTGCCGGGCAGCATCGCGCCGCACAGGGACAGCACCGAACCGAACCGCTCCAGCAGCCGGTCGCCCACCGCGTGGCCCCGCGAGTCGTTCACCCGCTTGAGGCCGTTGAGGTCGCACACCACCAGGCTGACCACCACGCCCTCACCGCGGTGCAGCTCCAGCGCCTCGTCCAGCCGCATGTCGACGGCGCGGCGGTTGGCGAGGCCGGTCAGCGCGTCGGTGAAGGCCAGCCGGCGGGCCTCCGCCAGCCGCTCGGTCTGGGCGACCCCGGCGGCCGTCACCGCGGCGAGCACACTGGCGAAGTCGGCGTCCGCCCGGCCGAAGACCGGCTCCCCGGTGCGCCGGGCGACATACAGCTCGCCCCACGCCCTGCCGTGCAGCACGATCGGGGCGACCACGCAGCAGCCCCGGCCGCGGCGGCGCAGGGCGGCCACCCGCTGACGGTTGTAGGGCCCGGCCCGGCCGCCCGCCGCGCCGCCAGGCGGGGGAGGGTCCGCCTCGGCCGTCTCCACCCAGGCACTGGGCTCGCCGCCGCCGGCCCACTGCTCGTGCAGGAAGCCGACGATCTCCGGGAACTCGTGGACGGGGTAGCTCTCGTCCTCCGGGAACTCCTCCTCGCCTTCGGCGAGTTCGCCGATGTTGACCAGGACCCGCAGCTTTCCCAGCTCCCGCTCCCACTTCGAGATCGCCGCGAAGGAGCCCCCCAGGGCCTGGCGCACGCCCTGCGCCGCGGCGTGCGCCGATTCGCGCGGCGTATGCGCGGCCGCCATGGCCTGCGCAAGCTCCACCACGGCCCGCAGCCTCGCATCGCCCTCGCCCGTCACCGGATCCTCGCATTCCGTCACCGTGAGCACGCTCTGTACTACAGCGTAGGAATGTTTAACCCCATTCGCCCCTTTCAGTGCGGGAATGACACCGGGACGTGATGTACGTCGTGGCTGGTGAGGGCCGAAACGAGCAGGACGCAGCCCGCAATTACGGTGAGTGACGGAAAGGGCGTCACGGGTGGCGGCACACCTCCCGCCCGGCCGCCGCCCTCACTCACCCGGCCACCGCGGATCCCGCTTCTCGTTGAAGGCCGCCACGCCCTCGGCGCGGTCCCCGGAGAAGGCCACACTGCGCCAGGCGCCGTCCTCCACCTCCAGGCCGGCCCGCAGGTCCAGGCCGTGCCCCAGGCGCAGGGCGCGCTTGGCGGCGCGCAGGCCGACCGGCGAGTTGCAGGCGATCGCCGCCGCCAGCGCCAGCGCCTCCGCCCGGTCCTGGCCGTCCGCCACCAACTGGTCGACCAGACCCAGCTGCGCCGCCTCGGCCGCCGGCACCCGCCGGGCGGTGAACACCAGCTCGGCGGCGCGCGCGGCGCCCACCCTGCGCGGCAGCAGCTGCGTCCCGCCGCCCCCGGGGATGACGCCCACCGACACCTCCGGCAGACCGACCACCGCGGTACCGTCCGCGACGATCAGGTCGCAGGCCAGCGCCAGCTCGAAGCCGCCGCCGAGCGCGAAGCCGTGCACCGCGGCGATGGTGGGCACCGGCAGCTCCAGTACGCCCGTGTAGGCGGCGCGGGTGTGCGGGCGCTGGCGCATCAGGTCCGCGTCGGTGAAGGAGTTGCGCTCCTTGAGGTCGGCGCCGACGCAGAACGCCCGCTCATGGGTGGAGGTGAGCACCACCGCCCGTACGGAGCGGTCCGCGGCCAGCTCGGCGCAGGCCTGCGCGAGGCCGTCGGCCATCGCCGTCGAGACCGCGTTCATCGCCTTGGGGCGGTCCATGACCAGCTCCGCCACAAAGCCGTGGCGCTCGATGCCGACCCATTCGTCCGTGCCGAACCGCTGCATGGAGCCCTCCCTGTTAACGAGCGTTGACCTGATCGACAGGGGGGATCATGCCAGGCGGGGGCCCGGCGGGACAGGGGGTCGGGGCACCCGTCGCGCCACCGGGGCCGGTCAGCCGCGCCGGGTCAGCAGCCAGGGCTCCACGACGCCCAGGCCGCGCACCGGCCGCTGCCACATCGGCTGCAGCGCGAAGCGGTAGGACGGCGGCGCCTCGCCCGTGCCCTCCTCGGCCGCCTTCTCCGCGGCCGCGGCGTCCGCCTCGGAGACCGGTGCGTCACCGATCCGGCCGAGCTCCTCCGCGAACGCCTCGTCCACCAGGACGGTGTCCTTCGGCGCTATCGAGGTCAGCCGGCTGGCCAGATTGACGGTCGTGCCGAAGACATCGCCCATCCGGGTCGTGACCGTGCCGAAGGCGATGCCGACCCGCAGTTCGGGC
Source organism: Streptomyces sp. NPDC002446 (assembly GCF_053595675.1). Classification (NCBI taxonomy): domain Bacteria; kingdom Bacillati; phylum Actinomycetota; class Actinomycetes; order Kitasatosporales; family Streptomycetaceae; genus Streptomyces; species Streptomyces sp. NPDC002446. Next base: position 62,596 of record NZ_JBSFYC010000015.1, read on the forward strand.
ATGGTCTCGTCGTGGCTCATCGTCTCGATCAGCCGCAGGCCGATCTCGGCGGCGATACCGGCGTCGTCGGCGGAGAAGAGGACCTCGTCGCCGAGGGTCTTGATGAGCCGGCCGCCGTGCGCGGCCACCAGGTCGGAGCAGGTGGTCTCGAACGCCTCCACCAGCTCGCCCAGTTCCTCCTCCTCCAGACGGCGGGTCAGACGGGTGAAGCCCACCAGGTCCGCGAAGCCCACCGCGAGCCGGCGGTCGACCATCTCGGCGTCGTCCTGGGCCCGTACGACCCGGCCGGTGGCCGCGGCCAGCTGCCGCCGCCAGACGTAGACGAGGAACTCCTCCAGCTCGGGCAGGAGCAGCTCGACCAGCGGATAGGTGATCTCCGTACGGGTCAGGCCGGAGTCCTGGGGCTCGGTGAGGCCCTCCAGGAAGGAGTCGATCTGCCAGTCGGCGAGGCGGGCGGTGGTCTGGCCCGTGGAACGGGCGACCTGGACGGCCATGGCCTCGCTCAGCAGGCCCGCCTCGACGAGACCGGCGAGCCGGCGCAGGGCGAGGACGTCCGCCTCGGTGAGGGCCTTGACCTGGCCGATGTCGGCGAAGCCCATGGCCCGCCAGAAGCGGGCCGCCAGGTCCATCGAGACGCCGGCGCTACGGGCCGCCTGGAACGGCGTGTAGCGGCGGTCGGCGCCGAGGATGAGCTGTTCGAGGCGCAGCGCGATGCTGTTCTCGTCGCCCTCCTCGTGGACCCCTGGCGGGTCGCCCTCGGGGACGTCGCGTACGGCATCGTCCTCGGTGTCCCTCTCGCGCGGGGTGGCGCCCGAGTCGTCGGCGGTCACCGGCCGCTCCCTGTCCGATCCCTGCGCACTGCCCTTCCGATCACTGCTCGCCCGTGGCCCGCTCCCTGGCGGACCGCCTCAACGATACGGCACAGGTGTGCTGTGGCTCACAGCCGCGGGTGCGTCGTGCCTGAGCGGGGCGGGGCTCTTGTCAGGGGTGCGGCCCGGTGGTCCGCAGATGGACGATGTCGCCCGCCCCCACCGGCCGCTGTACGCCCTCCTCCGTGGCCAGGACCAGACGGCCGTCGCCGTCGATGGCGACCGCCTCGCCGACGATCTCGGTGCCGCCGGGGAGTTCGGCCCGTACGGAACGGCCCAGGGTGGCGCAGCCCGCCGCATAGGCCTCCTGGAGCCGGCTGCCGGCGGGGTCGCCGTCGGCGGTCTGCCATTCGGCGTACCAGTGCTCCAGGGAGCGCAGTACGGCGCGCAGCAGCGGGTCGCGGTCGGTGGTGCGGGCGCCGGCCAGGGCCAGCGAGCCCGCGCCGGGGACGGGCAGTTCGCCGGCGGTGAGGGTGACGTTGAGGCCGATGCCGACGACGACGCCGTCCGCGGCCCGTTCGGCGAGGATGCCGCCGGCCTTGCGCTCGTCGCCGTCGATGGTGACGAGCAGGTCGTTGGGCCACTTGAGTGCGGTGTCGACGCCGGCCGTACGGGAGACGGCGGTGGCGGTGGCGACGCCCGCCAGGAGGGGCAGCCAGCCCCAGCGCTCCACCGGGACGCGAGGGGTGAGGTAGACGGAGAAGAAGAGGCCCGAGCGTGCGGGCGCCGACCAGGTGCGGTCGAGGCGGCCGCGGCCGGCGGACTGCTCCTCGGCCACCAGGACGGCGCCCTCGGCCGCGCCCTCGGCGGCCCGCAGCGCCAGGTCGGTGTTGGTGGAGCCGGTGGCGGGGACGACGTCGAGGTCGGTCCACAGGGAGCCGGAGCGCACCAGGGCGCGGCGCAGCGCGGCGGCGTTCAGCGGAGGGCGGCCCAGATCGCTCCAGCGACCGGAGTCTTTGTCCCGGTTTCCCGGTGGTTGAGGGGTCATGGCACCAGCCTAGGTGTGGTCAACGACGCAGTGCCGCTGAGCAGCGCCGCCGATACGCTACGAGTCGGTAGCCATACACGTACCACCCTCAGTACGAGCACCATTCCAGGACGAGCAGGAGCCGCATCCCGATGTCCGAACCGGAAGCAAACATCCACACCACCGCGGGCAAACTGGCGGATCTGCAGCGGCGGGTCGACGAGGCCACCCATGCCGGTTCCGCCCGCGCGGTGGAAAAGCAGCACGCCAAGGGCAAGTTGACGGCGCGTGAGCGCATCGACCTGCTGCTGGACGAGGGCTCGTTCGTCGAGCTGGACGAGTTCGCGCGGCACCGGTCGACCAGCTTCGGAATGGAGCGCAGCCGCCCGTACGGCGATGGTGTGGTGACGGGCTACGGCACCGTCGACGGGCGCCCGGTGGCGGTCTTCTCCCAGGACTTCACGGTCTTCGGCGGGGCCCTCGGCGGGGTCTTCGGCGAGAAGATCGTCAAGGTGATGGACTTCGCGCTGAAGACCGGCTGCCCGGTCATCGGCATCAACGACTCCGGCGGCGCGCGCATCCAGGAGGGCGTGGTCTCGCTGGGCATGTACGGCGAGATCTTCCGGCGCAATACGCATGCGTCGGGCGTCATTCCGCAGATCTCGCTGATCGTCGGCCCGTGCGCGGGCGGCGCGGTCTACTCCCCCGCCATCACCGACTTCACGGTCATGGTCGACCAGACCTCGCACATGTTCATCACCGGACCGGACGTCATCAAGACGGTCACCGGTGAGGACGTGGGCTTCGAGGAGCTGGGCGGTGCGCGGACGCACAACAGCACCTCGGGCGTGGCCCACCACATGGCGGGCGACGAGAAGGACGCCATCGACTACGTCAAGGGACTGCTGTCCTACCTGCCGTCCAACAACCTCTCCGAGCCGCCGGTCTTCCCCGAGGAGGCGGACCTGGAGACCTCGGAGTACGACCGCGAGCTGGACGCCCTGGTCCCGGACTCGGCGAACCAGCCGTACGACATGATCACGGCGGTCGAGCACGTCCTGGACGACGGCGAGTTCTTCGAGACCCAGGCGCTGTTCGCGCCGAACATCGTCACCGGTTTCGGGCGGGTCGAGGGCCATTCGGTCGGTGTGGTGGCCAACCAGCCGATGCAGTTCGCGGGCACCTTGGACATCAACGCCTCGGAGAAGGCCGCCCGCTTCGTGCGGACCTGCGACGCGTACAACATCCCGGTCCTGACGTTCGTCGACGTCCCCGGCTTCCTGCCCGGCACGGACCAGGAGTACGACGGGATCATCCGCCGCGGCGCCAAGCTGATCTATGCGTACGCGGAGGCGACGGTCCCGCTGATCACGGTCATCACGCGCAAGGCGTTCGGCGGCGCCTACGACGTCATGGGGTCCAAGCACCTGGGCGCCGACCTGAACCTGGCCTGGCCGACCGCGCAGATCGCGGTGATGGGCGCGCAGGGCGCGGTCAACATCCTGCACCGCCGCACCCTGGCCGCCATCGAGGACCCGGCCGCGCAGGACGCCAAGCGCCAGGAGCTGATCCGGGAGTACGAGGACGCCCTGCTCAACCCGTACGTGGCGGCCGAGCGCGGCTACGTCGACGCGGTGATCATGCCGTCCGAGACACGCCGGCACATCGTCCGCGGGCTGCGCTCGCTGCGCAACAAGCGTGAGGCGCTGCCGCCGAAGAAGCACGGCAACATCCCGCTGTAGAAGGGTGGTCGCAGATGATCAAGGTCGTACGGGGCAATCCGACGCCTGAGGAGCTGGCCGCCGCACTGGCGGTGGTACAGGCCCGGGCGGCGGCGGCCGCGGCCGGTTCCGCGCCCGGCGGCGCCGCCCCCGGCTCCGAGTGGTCCGATCCGGCGTCCACGATCCCGGCGCGGGCCCGGGTGCCGCACCCGGGGCCGCGGGCGTGGCGGACGAGTTACTGGCCGCGCTGACCGGCCGGCTACGGGTGTGTCCGGCCGGCAGGGTCGGTGCATCGTGCAATGACTAGTCCTTTGCACCGCGGCGCCTGAGTACGCGTACTCAGGCGCCGCGGGCGTGACGGGCACAGGATCGATACATGCTGTGGTCCGATCCGCCCGATGAGCCGCCCGAGGAGCTGCGCGACGTGCAGGCCAAGCTCCGCCGGATGGGCATCGTGCTGGCCGTGGCCGTGGTGCTGCTGACGTTCCTGCTCGCCGGCCGGTGACGGCCGGCCGGGCGCTTTCCCCGCCGGGCGAGGCGACACTCACAGTTCCCGCCTGCAACCACAGGCCCCGGAATCTCATCTTTCACTCTCGAAGAGCCGCAATTCGGGCGTAGTGCGGTCCGGGCGCCGAGCCGTCCGGGCCGGCGCCGCCGATGGGGAGTGGGAGAGCGATGAACAGGCCGCTGAGGCACATAGCCGTCTTCTGCGGGGTGCTGGTACTGGCCCTGCTGGTTCGTGCGACCTGGGTCCAGTTCGTCCAGGGCGACGAGCTCGCCAACGACCCCCACAACCGCCGGGTGAAGATCGAGGCGTTCTCCTACCCCCGCGGCAACATCATCGTCGGCGGCAAGCCCATCACCGGCTCCGTGGCGACCTCCGGCGACTTCAAGTACAAGCGGACGTACAAGGACGGCGCGATGTACGCCCCGGTCACCGGCTTCGCCTCGCAGGGCATCGGCACGTCCTTCCTGGAGGGCATCTACAACAAGCTGCTCAGCGGCAAGGACGACCGCCTCGCGCTCGACCGCGCCATGGACGTCCTCACCGGCGAGAAGCCCCGCGGCGCCGATGTCGTGACCACCATCAACCCCAAGGCGCAGAAGGCCGCGTACAAGGGGCTGACCGACCTCAACGCCAAGGGCGCGGTGGTCGCCCTCGACCCCCGCAACGGCAACGTCCTCGCGATGGCCTCCACGCCCTCGTACGACCCGTCCGCCTTCGCCGGCATCCTCGACGGCGACAAGTTCACCAAGCTCGACAAGGACAAGAGCAAGCCGCTGAACAACCGGGCGCTGCGCGAGACCTACGCGCCCGGCTCCACCTTCAAGATCCTCACCGCGGCCGCCGCCCTGGAGCACGGCGTGGTCGGCGACATCAACGCCAAGACCGGCGCCCCCGCCCCGTACCAGCTGCCGCTGAGCTCCGTGAAGGTCGGCAACGACGTGGCCGGCGCCCCCTGCGACAAGGCGTCCCTCAAGACCGGTATGCAGTGGTCGTGCAACAACGTCTTCCTGGACACCGCGCTGAAGGTCGGCAAGGACAAGATGCGGGAGACCGCCGAGAAGTTCGGCTTCAACTCCGACGTCTACGACGAGGCCTTCGGGGACCTGAAGGCCAGCAAGAGCCTCTACCCCGACAAGCTGGACAAGCCCGCCACCGCGCTGACCGGCATGGGCCAGGGCAGCCTGACCAGCACCCCGATGCAGATGGCGATGGTGGCCGCGGCGCTCGCCAACGACGGCAAGCTGATGATGCCGCACCTCGTCGACGAGCTGCGCGGCCCCGACCTGTCGACGATCCAGAAGTTCGAGCCGAAGGTGAAGTCCCAGGCCGTCTCCGCCGACACCGCGAAGAAGGTCCAGGAGATGATGGAGTACACCGTCGAGGAGGGCACCGCCAACAAGGCCAAGATCGACGGCGTGACGGTCGGCGGCAAGACCGGTACCGCCCAGCACGGCATGGACGTCAACGACGAGCGCCCCTACGCCTGGTTCGTCTCCTACGCCAAGCAGAGCGACGGCTCCTCCCCGGTGGCGGTCGCCGTCTTCGTCGACCCCAAGGACATGGACATCCCCCGGGCCGAGATCGCCGGCGGCAAGCTCGGCGGCCCGATCGCCAAGCAGGTCATGCAGGCGGTCCTGGGCAAGTAGTCCGTCCGCGCCCCGGCCGTGACCGGCTCCGTACGATGGCGCCCATGACCGAAGAGCAGTCCCCCTCCCCCGCCCGCCCCCGCCGCCTCGTCCTCGCCTCCCAGTCCCCGGCCCGGCTGGCCCTGCTGCGCCAGGCCGGGCTGGCGCCCGAGGTGATCGTCAGCGGCGTCGACGAGGACGCGCTGACCGCCGCCACACCCGGTGAGCTGGCCCGCATACTGGCCGAGGCGAAGGCCGCCGCCGTCGCCGCCCGCCCGGAGGCGGCGGGCGCACTGGTCGTCGGCTGCGACTCGGTCCTGGAGCTCGACGGCCGGGCGCTCGGCAAGCCGGCCGACGCCGAGGACGCCACCGCCCGCTGGAAGTCGATGCGCGGCCGCTCCGGCGTCCTGCAGACCGGCCACTGCGTCATCGACACCGCCAGCGGCCGCGAGGTGTCCGCCACCGCCTCCACCACGGTCCGCTTCGGCGAGCCCACCGACGACGAGATCGCCGCCTACGTCGAGAGCGGCGAACCCCTCTTCGTCGCCGGCGCCTTCACCCTCGACGGCCGCTCCGCCCCCTTCATCGACGGCATCGACGGCGACCCCGGCAACGTCATCGGCCTCTCCCTGCCGCTGCTGCGCCGCCTGCTCGCGGACCTGGATGTGGCGATCACCCAGCTGTGGACCTGAGGCCCTCATAGGCTGCCCGCATGGCAACCGTCGTCGAACTGATCAGCTACCCCGTCAAGGGCTGTGCCGGGACCCCGGCGGCCGAGGCGGAGCTCACCCCGGCCGGCCTCGCCCACGACCGCAGCTTCATGGTCGTCGGCGAGGACGGCGTCTTCCGCAGCCAGCGCACGGACCCCGGCCTGGCGCTCATACGCCCCGAGGTCGGCCCCGAAGGCGCCGAGCTCACCCTGTCCGCACCGGGAACCGCCCCCCTGACGTACGAGATCGACCACGGCCTGCAGTCCGCGGCCAGAGCCGACGTCGAGATGTTCCACGCGCCCTACCGCGCCGTCGACCAGGGCGAGGCGGCGGCCCGCTGGCTGTCCGAGGTGCTCGGCGCGCCCAGCCGGCTCGTCCGGGTACCGCCGGAGCACGACCGGATCACCGACGGCCACACCCCCGGCACCTCCGGCTTCGCCGACAGCAGCCCCGTCCACGTCCTGTCCCGGGCCTCCCTGGACGACCTCAACGCCCGTATCACCGCCGCCGGACGCGCCCCGGTCCCGATGGAGCGCTTCCGCCCGAACATCGTCGTCGACGGATGGCACCAACCGCAGACGGAGGACCGCGCCCGCCGGATCACCATCGGCGAGTGCGCACTGGGCTTCGCCAAGCTCGCCGTCCGCTGCGCCGTCACCCTCGTCGACCAGCGCTCCGGCACCAGGGCCGGGCCCGAGCCGCTGCGCACCCTCGCGTCCTACCGCCGGGTGCCCGAGGGCGGTGTCGCCTTCGGCTCGAAGTTCTCCGTGCTGGAAACCGGAAAGCTGGCGGTGGGCGAGGCATTCAACGTCACCGCGTGGGGAACCGATTGATCCGATACGGCCTGATCGACCGGATCAGCCGGATCGGACCGGTCCGTCATACCCCACGAGGAGTGCGCAGCATGCCCACGATCCTGCTCATCGCCGGTGACGCCACCGAGGACCTGGAGTTCTTCTACCCCTACCAGCGGCTGCTGGAGGAGGGCTACGAGGTCCGGATCGCGGCCCCGTCGCGCAAGAAGCTGCGGTTCGTCGTGCACGACTTCGTCGACGACTTCGACACCTACATCGAACGCGAGGGCCACTCCTGGCCGTCCGACGTCGCCCTGTCCGAGGTCGACCCGGCCGAGTACACCGCCCTGGTCCTCCCGGGCGGCCGGGCCCCCGAGTACCTCCGCAACGACCCCGACTACCGCCGCATCGTCACCCACTTCTTCGACACCGACAAGCCGGTCGCCCACATCTGCCACGCGGCCACCACCCTCGCCCCCCTCGGCGTCCTCAAGGGCCGCCGCACCGCCGCCTACCCGGCCTGTGCGCCCGACGTGGAGATGGGCGGCGGCACGTTCGTCGACGGCTCCGCGGTGGTCGACGGCAAGGTCGTCTCCGCCCGCGCCTGGCCCGACCAGCCGGACTGGATGCGCGCCTTCATGGAGGTACTGCGGGAGCATGCGCCGCTGAAGGGGTGAGGTCCGCGGGCGGGGGCGCGGACGTGCGCCCCCGTCCGGTCAGAACACCGGCAGCGCGTAGAGCGAGCCGCCGTTCATGGCGAAGACGCGGTTGCCGTCGGCGACCAGCCACTGGCGGTCGGCCTCGCCCACTTTGTACGTCCAGACCGGGCCGCCGTCCGCCGCGCTCATCGCTTTGACCTCGTACCAGGGGTCGGCCTCGATCGTCCAGAGGCCGTTGCCCTGGACGACCACGGGGGTGTGCAGGCTGGAGCCCCCGCGGATCTGGAAGTCCTTGCCGCCGTCGCGGCGTTGCCACTTGTTGGGGAGGGCGGACTCCTGGTCGGCGTAGGCCTGGTGCGTGGCGTACAGGGCGTCCTCGGTGGCGGTCACCGGGCCCCACCTGACGATCGGCGGCTTCTCGCCCGCGGACGTGCTCGCCAGGGCACGCTTGCGGACCGTCCACAGCTCCTTGCCGTCGGATATCCGACGGGCCGTCATCGACATGCCGTTGACGTAGACGGTGTCGCCGTAACAGGTCGGACGGACGAAGGCGTCGGACCGGTGACGCAGGTCCCACACCCGGCGGCCGTCCGCGGTGTCGACGGCGAGGACGTTGCCGTCGGTGGTGCCCATGACCAGGCGGCCGTGGGCGGCGACGCCGGGCGGGTTGACCTTGGTGCGGAACGGCTCGTCGAGGGGGGCGGTCCAGCGGACCCTGGCGTCAGCGCGGCCGACGGCGCGCAGCCGGTGGTCCTTGGTCAGGACGTAGACCGCCGTGTCGTCGGCGGCCAGTATGGAGTCCGCGTCCGCGTCGGCGGTCCACCGGGGCTCCCCCGTGGAGGGGACGAAGGTGCGCAGCGTCCCCTTGGCGTCGACGGCCGCGACCAGCCGGTCCGAGAGGGAGACATAACGCCCGGTGGCCTTGAGGTCCTTGACGGCCCAACGGCGTTTGCCGTCCACGACGTTGTGGGCGGCGAGGCCTCCCCCGCGCGCGCCGAAGACGATGACGTCGCGGACGGGCAGCGGGGCGGGGGTGTCCTCGGCGAGGGTGTGCACGGCCCACAGCTCCTTGGGGGAGCCGCCGATGATCATGTCGCCGTCGTCGGGGTTCAGCACATGCGCCCTGGGCGTCGTGACGGCGGACGGGAAGGCGAAGAGGTCCACCTTCTTCCTGGGCGGCTTCGGCGTACGCGGCCACCAGGCGGCCGTCGCGCCGCCGCCCGCCGCGAGGACCACGCCGCCCGCCGCGAGGCCCGTGAGCAGCCGGCGCCGGGAGACCTGGCGGGGGCCCACGCCGTCGACGAGCGTGGTGGTCAGCTCGTGGATGCCGCTCTCCCGCTCCTTGATGGCCTGGCTGACCGGGCCGCGCCGCCAGGCCCGTTCGGCGCCGCGCGGCGGGGCGAAGGCCGCGGCGATCTGCGCCGGGGTGGGCCGGGCGGCCGGGTCCTTGGCCAGCAGGGGCGCGATGAGCACCCGCAGCGCTTCGGGGACCCCGGCCAGATCGGGCTCGTCGTGGACGACCTTGTACTGGAGGGCGGCGACATGGCTGCCGTCGAAGGCCCGGTGGCCGGTCGCCGCGTGGACGAGGACCGCGCCCAGGGAGAAGACGTCGGCGGGGGCGGCGACCCGGCGGCCCAGGACCTGCTCGGGGGCGCCGTAGCCGGGGGTGACCGGGACCTGGCCGGTGGTGGTGAGGGTGAGGCCGTGCTCGGGGCGGGCGATGCCGAAGTCGATGACCCGCGGACCTCCCGACGTCAGGACGATGTTCGGGGGCTTGAGGTCACGGTGGATCAGGCCGGTGGCGTGGATGTCCGCCAGGGTGTGCGCGATCGACGCGGCGAGGGCGCGCACGGCCGGTTCGCCGAAGGGGCCGTACGCCTCGACGGCCTCGTCCAGGGTCGGGCCGGCCAGGAACTCGGTGGCGATCCACGGGCGGCCGCCCTCGGTGTCCGTGCCGAGCACGCGTGCCACGCCCTTGCTCACCACGGCCGTCGCCGCCTGGGCCTCGCGGACGAAGCGCTGGGCGAGGTTCGCCTCGCCGGTGAGTTCGGGCCGCAGCACCTTGACCGCGGCGACGGTGCCCTGGGAGTCCTGGCCGACGTAGACCTTGCCCATACCGCCTTCGCCGAGCACGCCGAGCAGGCGGTAGGGGCCGAGGCGGAGCGGGTCGCCGGTGTTGAGGGGTTTCATGAGCGGTGTCCTTCCGGCGGGCTCAGCGGAGGGGGAATCCGGCGAGGAAGTGCGGGCCGGAGGCGATGACCATCCGGCTCTTCTCGTGGGCGACGAAGCGGGTCCCGCTGGTCGTGTACAGCTGCTCGGTGGTGCGCGAGGCGAGGCCCACGGCCCGCAGGACGCCGTCGGTCCTGCTGTACGTGTAGGCGTACTCGGAGCCGATCACGGGCCGCACGACGTGGTCCGCCCGCGGGCCCTCCGCGCTCTTCTCCGACCACCGCGGCTTGCCGCCGCCGGTGCCGTACGACACCAGGCCGAGCCCCTTCTCCACCGCGTAGACCGCACCGCCCTTGAGGACCGCCGGTCCGTAGGTCTTCTTGGGGCGCACGGAGGACGTGTCCCACGCCTGTCCGCCGTCGCTCAGCCGCAGCGCCCGCAACGGGCCGTAGCCCAGGTAGAGGTGCCGCCCGTCGACCGCGAGCGGATCCCGTACGTACCGGGAGTCGGCGCCGTCCCACGGCTTGTCCCAGGCGACCCTCCCGGTGCGGGTGTCACGGGCGACGATCCGGACCTTGCCGTCGTTCGTCTGCTGGAGGAGGACCAGGCGGTCGCCGTGCGCCTTGGCGGCGATGAAGTGGTTGTCGTTGCTCTTGGCGGGGTGGAAGGGCACCGGGTCGGTCCACGTGCGGCGCCCCGAGGTGAGGTCTACCGCGATCACGGACCAGCGGGACAGGCGCTCGTGCGACTTGACCTTCCCGTGCGAGATCGCCAGGTAGGCGGTGCCGTCGGCGACCGCCAGCAGCCGGCTGATGATGCCGTTGTGCTCGGAGTCCGACACCGGGGCGATGCGCCTGCCCGGCTTGCCCGTGCCGAGGTCCACCGGTGCGAGGAACCACGAGACCTTCTTCGTCATCAGGTCCTGCCCGTTCTCGACCCGCAGGATCTGGTAGACGCGCTCGCCGTCCGAGGCGACCTGCCAGGAGGAGTCCGCGTACAGCGAGAACGTCCACGCCGACTCACCGGACTTCGGAGCCACCCCGCGCGCCTCGGCGCCGGCCACCAGGACGACCTGGTCGCCGGCCACCATGGGCACTTCGGGGTTCTGGTCCTCGTCGGGACCACCGGTCTGCTTCTGCCACACCGAGTCCAGCTTCTTCTTCTTGAGCGCGCCGACGCTCGGCCCGGGCTTCGGCCTGGTGTACCCCGGTCCGGTGCCGGGGCCCGGCTCCGTGGCGTCCCGGCCCAGCAGGGCCCACACCCCCGCCCCGGCCCCCGCGACGCCGAGCACCGAACCCGCGCCCGCCATCAGCAGCCCACGGCGGGTGAGGCCGCGCGCGGCGGGCACGTCGGCGGACGGCACGGTGGGCGGCGCGTCGGCCGGCGCGGGCAGCCGCCGCGGCACGATCTGCCAGACCTCGCTCGCCCGCCGTCCGATCTCCGCGAGCACCGCATCCGGCAGATGGTCGGCGAACTGCCCGCCGCCGTCGTGCAGTTGGGACGACAGCTCGGCGGTGGACGGCCGCTGGGCGGGGTCCTTGGCCAGGCAGCGGGACAGGCCCGGGAGCAGCGCCGCGGGCACGCCGGTGAGGTCCGGCTCGCCGTAGCGGACGCGGTAGAGCAGGTCGGCCGGCTGCCCGTCGCCGAACGGGCCGCGGCCGGTGGCGGCGAAGACCAGGACCCCGGCGAGCGCGAAGACGTCCCCGGCCGGGGTGTGTTCCGCCCCGGTCGCCTGCTCGGGCGACATGAACGCCGGGGTGCCGACCGCGGCGCCGGTGTGGGTCAGCCGGTCGTCGCCGAGGGCGCGGGCGATACCGAAGTCGATGACCTTCGGGCCGTGCGCGGTGACCATGATGTTCGACGGCTTGAGGTCGCGGTGCACCACGTCCGAGTGATGCAGTTGGCCGAGCGCCCCGCACAGCGCCGCCCCCAGGGCGCGGACCGATGCCTCGGGCAGCGGGCCGGCCAGCGCCACCGCGTCGTCGAGCGGCGGGCCGAGTACGTACTCGGTGGCCATCCAGGGGGTCTCGGCGCCCGGATCGGCCTCGACGACCTGGGCGCCGTAGCGTCCGCCGATGACCCGGGCGGCGTCCGCCTCCAGCCGGAAGCGGGTGCGGAACGCCGTCTCGGTGGCGATCCGGGCGTGCATGGTCTTGACCGCCAGGGTCCGGCCGCCCGGGGAGCGGGCCAGGTAGACGGTGCCCATGCCGCCGCTGCCCAGCCGGGCGATGAGGCGGTAGGGGCCGAAGCCGTGCGGGTCGTCATGGGCGAGAGGGGAGGGCATGCGGGCGTCAGTCCTGGTGCGGTGCGGGCGGAACGGGGAGGTTCGCGGCCAGCAGTTCGGCCGACTGGCGGGCGAGGGCCGCGATGATCCGGCCGGGCAGCCAGCCCGGGCCGAGCGCGGCGGCGGCCCGGTCGGCGGGGTTGCCCGCCGTGTCGAGCGCCGTGGCGGGGTGGGCGGCCAGCGGGCTGAGCGCGTCCAGCAGCTCGGCCGGACGCGGCCGGGCGGCCGGGTCGCGCGAGAGGCAGCCCGTGACGGCCGCCCGCAAGGCGGCCGGCAGCTCCTCCCGTTCCGGCACGGTGTGACCGGTCGCGGCGTAGGCGAGGGTCGCCCCGAGGGCGTAGACGTCGCCCGCCGGATCGGGGCGGCCGCCGCCCGCCTGCTCCGGCGGGAGGCTCCCGGACTCCAGGCCCGGCAGCCCGGAGCGCGGGGTGCCGTCCTCGGCCGCGGCGCGCACCGCCCCGAAGCAGGTGAGCCGGGGCCCGTCCGCCGCCAGCAGGACGGCCGCCGGGGACACACCGGCGTGCGCCAGCCCCTGCCCGTGCCCGATGATCAGGGTCTCCAGGAGGGCCGCGCCGAGGGCCCGTACGGTGCGTTCGGGCAGCGGACCGCCGTACAGGGCGAGCGCGGCCGGCAGCGGGAGGGCCGGCAGGTAGGGGCGGGCGTGCCAGGGGGCGTCACCGGGCGCGGCGATCTCGGCGGCCGGAGCGGACCACGGCCCGAGCAGATAGCGGGAGGCCTCCGCCTCGGCCAGGAACCGGCCGGGGTCGGCCCCCGGCAGCGGCAGCCCGATCAGGACCGTACGGTCCCCGTCCGCGCTCCGCCCGATGAACCGCTGCTCGGGTACGGGTATGCCGGACACCTCGTCGTCCAGCCGGCCCAGTACCGCGTACGGACCGATCGAGACCGGCGTCCCCGTCCGCGGCGTTGCCCCGGCACCCGCAACCGGCGTCTGCATCTGCACCAACCCCCGTCGACGACACAGCGCGAAGAGCCTACCCGGGCGTGTCGCGGGGGCCGGTGCCGCATCGAGTCGGGCCGGGGAGCGGGGAGTTCGGGCCGGGAATTCAGGTGCGCAGCGCGCGGATCACAGCGCGCCGGGCGCCGCCGGCTGCGGGCCGCCGCCGGGGACCTCCGCGCCGCCGTCCGCGCCCTGCCGGCCGCGCCCCTCCCCGTACGCCACCAGGACCAGCACCAGAAGCCCCAGGACGGCCGTCATCGCGAGGAAGGCGACCCAGCCGACCAGTCCGACGGAGAAGGCGCCCAGCACGCCGTGGACCACGGCGGCGCTGATGAGGGCGATACGGGCGAAGCCGCCGGGGGCGCGGTCGCATACCGCCGTTCGGATGAGGACGGCGGCACAGAAGAGGAGGTAGAGCCCGAAGAGGGCGCCGGCGACCCAGGAGCCGGTGGACATCGCGCGGGGCTGCAGACCGGCCAGCGACATCTGCTGCCGGTCCACGACGATGCTCAGGATCCAGTTGAGGAGCACGATCCCGCACGCCTCCAGGACCAGTACCACCGCCGCGGCCCATGCCACCGGCCGTCGTGCCATCACCCAGCCCACCCACTTCCGGAAGACATCCGTTACCGCGAGTTCTCAGACATCGCGCACGCTACTAATGGGTAATAGCTGGGGCAAGGGTTCTGCACGAGCGGGTGGCGACGAGTGCGGACGGAAGTCCGGCGGTACGTCCAAGGACGGAGCCGACCGCAAAGATTCCTTCGCCCATTCGTAGGGACTCCACAAAGAATTGACGATCCGCTGGACGTCAGAAGTTCGAGACCTAAGCCACACCGAGTCTCGAGCCGGAGCCCGGGAAACGGGGCCTACCCTGGGATACCAGGGGACTTAGGCCCCTCACTGGCGCCCCGAGCACACTCCGTGTGGGCAAGCTCACCCCAGGGAACGGGTCGGCACGCGGTGTCGCCAGTCCCTAAAATCGCCGCATCCCTTTGTTGCGGCGAAGCGCCAAGGAAGGACCCATCGTGCGCAAGGTGCTCATCGCCAACCGTGGCGAAATCGCTGTCCGCGTTGCCCGTGCATGCCGGGACGCGGGGATCGGCAGTGTCGCTGTCTATGCCGACCCCGACCGGGACGCTCTGCACGTACGCGCGGCGGACGAGGCCTACGCCCTGGGCGGTGACACACCTGCCACCAGTTACCTGGACATCGCCAAGGTGCTGGCCGCCGCGGCCGATTCGGGCGCGGACGCCATCCACCCCGGTTACGGCTTCCTTTCGGAGAACGCCGACTTCGCGCAGGCGGTGCTGGACGCCGGGCTGACGTGGATCGGCCCGCCCCCGCAGGCGATCCGCGATCTGGGCGACAAGGTCGCGGCCCGGCACATCGCCCAGCGCGCCGGTGCGCCGCTGGTGGCCGGCACGCCCGACCCGGTCTCCGGCGCGGAGGAGGTCGTCGCCTTCGCCAAGGAGCACGGCCTGCCCATCGCGATCAAGGCGGCCTTCGGCGGCGGCGGCCGCGGCCTGAAGGTCGCCCGCACCCTCGACGAGGTCCCCGAGCTCTACGACTCCGCGGTGCGCGAGGCGGTCGCCGCCTTCGGCCGCGGCGAGTGCTTCGTCGAGCGCTACCTCGACCGCCCCCGGCACGTGGAGACCCAGTGCCTGGCCGACAAGCACGGCAACGTGGTCGTCGTCTCCACGCGTGACTGCTCGCTGCAGCGCCGCCACCAGAAGCTGGTCGAGGAGGCCCCGGCCCCGTTCCTGACGGACGAACAGAACGCCGAGCTCTACCGCGCCTCCAAGGCCATCCTCAAGGAGGCCGGCTACGAAGGCGCCGGCACCTGCGAATTCCTCGTCGGCCAGGACGGCACGATCTCCTTCCTGGAGGTCAACACCCGCCTGCAGGTCGAGCACCCGGTCACCGAGGAGGTCACCGGCCTGGACCTGGTCCGCGAGATGTTCCGCATCGCCGACGGCGAGGAGCTCGGCTACGGCGACCCGGCGGTGCGCGGCCACTCCTTCGAGTTCCGCATCAACGGCGAGGACCCCGGCCGCAACTTCCTCCCGGCGCCCGGCACGGTCACCCGCTTCGACGGCCCCAGCGGCCCCGGCGTCCGCCTGGACGCGGGCGTGGAGTCCGGCTCGGTCATCGGCCCCGCCTGGGACTCCCTGCTCGCCAAGCTGATCGTCAGCGGCGCCACCCGCGAACAGGCCCTGCAGCGCGCCGCCCGCGCACTGGCCGAGTTCCAGGTGGAGGGCATGGCCACCGCCATCCCCTTCCACCGCACCGTCGTCAAGGACCCGGCGTTCGCCCCCGAACTGACCGGCTCCGCCGACCCGTTCACGGTCCACACCCGCTGGATCGAGACCGAGTTCGTCAACGAGATCGCCCCGTTCGCCGCGCCCGGCGCGGAGGAGGCCGAGACCGACGCCCGCGAGACGGTCGTCGTCGAGGTCGGCGGCAAGCGCCTGGAGGTCTCGCTGCCGTCCTCGCTGGGGATGCCGCTGGCCCGCGCGGCGGTCGCCGGAGGCGCCAAGCCCAAGCGCAAGGCCGCCAAGAAGGCCGGCAGCGCCGCCTCCGGTGACGCGCTCGCCTCGCCGATGCAGGGCACCATCGTCAAGGTCGCCGTCGAGGAGGGCCAGCAGGTCACCGAGGGCGAGCTGGTCGTCGTCCTGGAGGCCATGAAGATGGAGCAGCCGCTCAACGCGCACCGCTCCGGCACCATCAAGGGCCTGACCGCCGAGGTCGGTGCCGCCCTCACCTCCGGCGCGGTGATCTGCGAGATCAAGGACTGACCCGGTAGTTCCGACGTCCGAGGGGCCCGCGGCAGGCGACTGCCACGGGCCCCTCGGACGTTCCCGGACGCGTCCGCGGGCCGGCCCCGGGGCCGTATTCCGCTACGAGTTCCCCACCACGTCCTCCGGGAACGTCAGCTTCTTGCCCATCCACTCCAGCGCGGCGGGCAGTTCGCGCCGCCAGGTGGCGAAGTTGTGGCTGCCGTGGTCGAGGACCACGGCCTCGGCCTTCATCGGCGGCCGGACCGCGGCCAGGAAGTCCCTGGCGGCCGGGTAGTTCTTCTCGCCCGTACGGCTCGTGCCGATCAGGACGTTCACCTGGGGGGCGGGCAGATGCCGCAGCCGCCACATCAGGTCGTGCTCCTGGCGGCGGCGGACCCGGTCCCGGCCGTCGCCGAAGAGGTTGCCGGTCGTGGGGTCGTTGCTGACCTTGAAGTCCGGCGAGAGGGCGGCCGCCGCGGTGTACGTACGGTCGTGCCGCAGGGCGAGCTGGAGGGCGCAGCTGCCGCCCGACGAGTAGCCCAGCACGCCCCAGCCGCCGGGGTCGTGGCCCACGCGGTAGTGCGACCTGAGGGCGTCGGGCACATCGCGCGCGAAGAACGTCTCGGCCTGCGGGCCGCCGGGCACATCGACGCACTGGGTGTCGCGCGGCGGCGCGATGGTGGGCCGCAGCATCACGATGACGGTCGGCTGCATCCGGCCGGCGCGGATCAGCCCGGCGGCGGTCTGCGGCACCCGCAGATGCTGGGCCAGCAGGAACGTGCCGCCCGGGTAGCCGCTGAGCGCGACGACGACGGGGAAGCGCTGGCGCGCGTACTGCGGCTGGAAGTACTGCGGCGGCAGATAGACATAGGCCGGGTCCACCGCCCGGGTCCGCTTGCCGACGATCCGTACGGCCTCGACCCTGCCCACCTGGTCCGGCGGGCCCTTCGGCAGACCGTGCACCTTGTCCAGGCCGTCCGGGCCCGAGGCCTGGACGAGGCCCTTGGACGGGTCGCCGGCGGGGCCGGCGCTGCCGCCGTCGCCCCACTTGCCGACGGCGGCCGGCGCGTCGTCGTAGAGGCCCAGCAGCTCCTGCCAGGAGCCGTAGAACTGGAAGTTGGCGTTCACCGCGAGACCGAGCGCCGCCACGACGGCCAGCTGGGTCGCGACGATCGAGCTGAGGCGCCCGAGCATCGCCCGTGCCCCGCGCCCGGCGAACCGCGGCCACAGCCACAGCGTGAGTCCCACGCAGACCACCGCGACCGCGGCCATGACGTACAACAGCGACCGGCTGGTCAGTCCCATGGCGTTCCCCAGGTACTCCGCGCCGCGGACCGCTCCCCCGGCGGGATCTCACGGCGTGTCCCAGGCCCTCCGGAAGACCCCGGAAGACCTCATTGCGCCAGGTTTGATGGCTGCCGGCGGCGTGGCGTTGCGGCCCCGCCGAGGTGTTCGGCCACGCGACCACTGCGGTATGCCGGAACTTCACGCCCGGTCCGCCGGCCGTCCACCGGGCGGGATCCGGACCCTGACCGGAAGCAATCGGAGTACACCTCCACTAATCCTTGCGTACCGCACCGAGATACCCCGTGAAGGGGCAGTGGCATCCTGGACCCACCGGGCCGCGACCGGCCGGGTGGAGGAAGGACGGCGATGGCGACGGAGACGGCAGGGCAGCGGCAGACGGCGCGGGGTCCGGTGACGGCCGCCCCGGCGCGGGACGGTGCTGCGCGCCCGATGCGGGCCGATGCCCGCCGCAACTACGAGCGGCTGCTGACCGAGGCCCGTACGGCCTTCACCGAGCACGGCACGGACACCTCACTGGAGGACATCGCGCGCCGCGCCGGCGTCGGCATCGGCACCCTCTACCGGCACTTCCCCAACCGCACCGCCCTGATGGGCGCCGTCTTCCAGAGCGAGGTGGACGCCCTGCTTGCGTACGCCAGGGAGCTGGCCGACGCGCCCCGGCCGTGCGCCGCGCTGGTCGACTGGCTGCGCGCGATCGTCGCCCACGCCAGTACGTACCGCGGTCTGTCGCGGGCGCTGATGACGGCGTCGGCGGACGAGAGCTCGGGGATGGCGCGGTGCAGCGTGCCGATGCGGGAGGCCGGCGGCACGCTGCTGGCCCGCGCCCAGCAGGCCGGTGCCGTACGCCCGGATGTGAGCATCGGCGATCTGATGCAGCTGACCAACGGCATCGCCCTGGCCGCCGAGGAGTCCCCGGACGACCCGGAGCTCGCCGACCGGCTGCTGACGCTCACCTTGAGCGGACTGAAGGCGGGGAGCGCCTGCTAGGGCCTGTCCGATGGGTCAGGCCCTAGGACCGCCCCGGGGACGCGCTCCCCGGGCCGACCGCCCGCTCCGGGCCTTGGCGCTCAGCGCCGCCGTGGTGCCAGATCGGCCACCCGGCCGCCCGGCGGCTCGCTCAGTGACGCGGCCGGGCGCAGCTGCGGCGCACCGCTTGTGCCGCCCGGCGCATGGCTGCGCCGCTGCCCCGGCAGCGGGACGTCCCGCCGCGGGCCCCGGCGGTCACCGCCCCCGCCCTCCAGGCCCTGCTGGCCCGGAGCGTGCCCCGCACCCGGCCCGCCGGCGACGGCGATCTGTACGCCCTGGTCGGCCAGCGCCTGGAGTTCCGTGGCGGCGCGGTCGTCGTGGCCCGGCGGCTCGTCGGTGACCAGGCGGGTGATCACGTCGGTCGGCACGGTCTGGAACATCGTGTCGGAGCCGAGCTTGGTGTGGTCGGCGAGCACCACCACCTCCCCCGCCGCCTGGACGAGCGCCCGGTCGACGCTGGCGGAGAGCATGTTGGAGGTGGACAGGCCGCGCTCGGCGGTCAGACCGCTGCCCGACAGGAAGGCGCGGGACACCCGCAGTCCCTGGAGGGACTGTTCGGCACCGCTGCCGACCAGCGCGTAGTTGGAGCCGCGCAGGGTGCCGCCGGTCATCACGACCTCGACGCGGTTGGCATGGGCCAACGCCTGGGCGACGAGCAGGGAGTTGGTGACGACGGTGAGTCCGGGGACGCGGGCGAGCCGGCGGGCCAGCTCCTGGGTGGTCGTTCCCGCGCCGACGACAATGGCCTCGCCCTCTTCGACGAAGCCGGCCGCGAGATCGGCGATGGCCGTTTTCTCCGCGGTGGCGAGATGGGATTTCTGTGGAAAACCGGATTCCCTGGTAAAACCTCCCGGCAGGACCGCACCGCCGTGCCGGCGGTCGAGCAGTCCCTCTGCCTCCAGCGCCCGCACATCCCGCCGTACGGTCACTTCGGAGGTCTGGACGACGCGGGCGAGCTCCCGGAGCGAAACCGCCCCATTGGCACGCACCATTTCAAGGATCAATTGGCGACGTTCTGCAGCGAACACGAAACTGACAGTAACGCCAACGACCGTCTGTTTTCAGCAGGTTGCACCAATTAACGGAAGTTGTTCACACCGCGCAGCGTGACGTGGTATGCGAAGCGCATATGTCGTGCGTACGGCGGACCGCCGGGCGGCGCGACCCGCTCGCTGCCTGGTCAGCCGCCCTGGGGGCCCGTGCGCCGGCGAGGCCGCCGCACGGGCGGACCGCCGGTGTGTGCAGGGACGTTTCATCCCCAGTGCTCACTGGGGGCACAAAGTTTTCAATCGCCTATGGGCGCGGGGGGATCGCCGCTTTTCGGTTGTGTGCCCTTACTCGCCGGCGGTCTTACGGGAGTGCAGCTGCCGGGCGACCTCCGCGATCGAGCCGGACAGCGACGGGTAGACCGTGAAGGCGCTGGCGATCTGCTCGACCGTCAGATTGTTGTCGACCGCGATCGAGATGGGGTGGATCAGCTCGCTGGCGCGCGGGGAGACGACCACACCGCCGACGACGATGCCGGTGCCGGGACGGCAGAAGAGCTTCACGAAGCCGTCGCGGATGCCCTGCATCTTGGCGCGCGGGTTGCGCAGCAGCGGCAGCTTCACGACCCGGGCGTCGATCCGGCCGCTGTCGACGTCGGCCTGGGAGTAGCCGACGGTGGCGATCTCCGGGTCGGTGAAGACGTTCGCCGAGACGGTCTTGAGGTTCAGCGGGGTCACCGCGTCGCCGAGGAAGTGGTACATCGCGATCCGGCCCTGCATCGCGGCGACCGACGCCAGCGCGAAGACGCCGGTGCAGTCGCCGGCCGCGTACACGCCGGGGGCCGTGGTGCGCGAGACCTTGTCGGTCCAGACGTGGCCGGAGTCCTTGAGCTTGACGCCCGCCGCCTCCAGGCCGATGCCCGCGGTGTTGGGGATCGAGCCGACCGCCATCAGGCAGTGCGTACCGGAGATCGTCCGGCCGTCGGCGAGGGTGACTTCGACGCGGTCGCCGACCCGCTTGGCGGACTGGGCCCGCGAGCGCGCCATGACGTTCATGCCGCGGCGGCGGAAGACGTCCTCCAGGACGGCGGCGGCGTCCGGGTCCTCGCCCGGGAGCACGCGGTCACGGGAGGAGACGAGGGTGACGCGGGAGCCCAGCGCCTGGTAGGCACCGGCGAACTCGGCGCCGGTGACACCGGAGCCCACCACGATGAGCTCCTCGGGCAGCTCGTCGAGGTCGTAGACCTGCGTCCAGTTCAGGATCCGCTCGCCGTCGGGCAGCGCGTCGGGGATCTCGCGGGGGTGCGCGCCCGTGGCGATCAGCACCGCGTCCGCGATCAGGCCCTCGGTCGTGCCGTCGGCGGCGGTGACGGTCACCTTGCGCGAGCCGTCCGGCGCCTGGCCCGGCTCCAGCCGGCCGCGACCGCGCATGACCCGGCCGCCGGCGCGGGTCACGGAAGCGGTGATGTCATGCGACTGGGCGAGCGCGAGCCGCTTGACCCGTCGGTTGACCTTGCCGAGGTCGACGCCGACGACCCGGGCGGGCCGGTCGATGTGCGGCGTGTCGTCCTCGACGATGATGCCGAGCTCCTCGTAGGAGGAGTCGAAGGTCGTCATGACCTCGGCCGTGGCGATAAGGGTCTTCGACGGCACGCAGTCGGTGAGCACCGACGCCCCGCCCAGACCGTCGCAGTCGACGACGGTCACCTCCGCGCCGAGAGAAGCCGCCACCAGGGCCGCTTCGTATCCGCCGGGTCCGCCACCGATGATCACGATCCGAGTCACGTACTCCATTGTCCCGCACGCCCGTGTGTCGCTCTCGCCCGGGGGCGCCGTGTGCGCCGGCCGGCCGCCCGTGCGCCGCCTGTGCTGCCCTGTCGTACGAGCCTCCGGTACCACGAGCCCGACGGGCAACCTCCCGTACCCTCGGAACCATGTCGCTCTACGCCGCGTACGCCGGCAACCTCGACGCGCGGCTGATGTCCCGCCGCGCACCGCACTCGCCGCTGCGCGGCACCGGCTGGCTCAGCGGCTGGCGGCTCACCTTCGGCGGCGAGCAGATGGGCTGGGAGGGCGCGCTGGCGACGGTCGTGGAGGACCCGGGCTCCCAGCTCTTCGTCGCCCTGTACGACATCGCCCCCATGGACGAGGAGTCCATGGACCGCTGGGAGGGCGTCGGCATGGAGATCTACCGGCGGATGCGGGTGCGGGTGCACACCCTCGAAGGCGACGAGACGGCCTGGATCTATGTGCTCAACGGCTACGAGGGCGGGCTGCCCTCCGCCCGCTATCTGGGCGAGATCGCGGACGCCGCGGAGTCGGCCGGCGCGCCCCACGACTATGTGATGGAGCTGCGCAAGCGGCCCTGCTGAGGAGCGGACACCGGATCGGCGGGTGCGCGGGACGGCGCGGCGAAGGCCGTCGGCGCGTCCGTACGGGTGTCGCGACGCGCCCGGGCGACCGGCGTTTGGCGAAAGCCACAAGACAACGATCCGAGCACCGTAAGCAGCGACATCTACGCGCGTAGGGGAATACCGGCTACCCTCGTCCGCGTGAACGCATCTGTTACTCCGGACATCGCGCGCGACCCGCAGGGTGCCGCCGCCGACGCCGCCGCCCGTCTGCGCGAGCTGACCGGCGCCGAGACCCACGACGTCGCCCTGGTGATGGGCTCCGGCTGGGCGCCGGCCGCCGAGGCCCTGGGCGCGCCCGAGCACGAATTCCCCGTCACCGAGCTGCCCGGCTTCCCGCCCCCGGCGGTCGCCGGACACGGCGGCAAGATCCGCTCCTACCAGGTCGGCGCGAAGCGCGCGCTGGTCTTCCTGGGCCGTACCCACTACTACGAGGGCCGCGGCGTGGCCGCCGTCGCGCACGGCGTCCGTACCGCCGTCGCGGCCGGCTGCAAGACCGTCGTACTCACCAACGGGTGCGGTGGCCTGCGCGAGGGCATGCGCCCCGGCCAGCCGGTCCTGATCAGCGACCACCTCAACCTCACCGCCACCTCCCCGATCGTCGGCGCGAACTTCGTCGACCTGACCGACCTGTACTCGCCGCGGCTGCGCGCGCTGTGCAAGGAGGTCGACCCGAGCCTGGAGGAGGGCGTCTACGCCCAGTTCCCCGGCCCGCACTACGAGACCCCGGCCGAGATCAAGATGATCCGCACGCTGGGCGCCGACCTGGTCGGCATGTCCACCGTCCTGGAGGCCATCGCGGCCCGTGAGGCGGGCGCCGAGGTGCTCGGCCTGTCCCTGGTGACGAACCTCGCCGCCGGCATGACGGGCGAACCGCTCAACCACGAGGAGGTGCTGCAGGCCGGCCGCGACTCCGCGACCGCGATGGGCAGCCTGCTCGCCCAGGTGCTCGGCAAGCTCTGAACCACCGCGGCGCCATGGGCGCCACGGCCACGGACACGGCGGGTGCGCGGGTCGCGTCGCGGGCCGATCACGCAGATCGGCCGGACGCGCCACCCGCGCGCCGCCCGCCGCCCGCCGCCGCGGCCTGCCAATGGCCGGTTCTGCGGCTCCCTTCACGCCCGTACGGGGTAAGCGTGACGAGCCGGGACGAGGCCCCGCTCACGGGCACCCCGCAGCGCGCCCCCCACCCGTATCCACCCTCAGGAGCATCACGTGGCTACCGATCCCGCGGAGCTGATCAACCGGGCCCAGGCATGGCTGGCCGAGGACCCGGACCCGGAGACCCGGGACGAGCTGTCCAAGCTCATCGAAGCCGCCGACGACGCCGACATCACGGCCGAGCTGGCCGCGCGGTTCGCCGGCACCCTCCAGTTCGGCACCGCCGGGCTGCGCGGTGAGCTGGGCGCGGGACCGATGCGGATGAACCGCTCGGTGGTCATCCGGGCCGCGGCCGGCCTCGCCGCGTACCTCAGGGCCAAGGGCCAGGGCTCGGGACTGGTCGTCATCGGCTACGACGCGCGCCACAAGAGCGCCGACTTCGCCCGCGACACGGCCGCCGTAATGGTCGGCGCGGGCCTGAAGGCGGCCCTGCTGCCCCGCCCGCTGCCCACACCCGTCCTGGCCTTCGCGATCCGGCACCTGGGCGCGGTCGCCGGCGTCGAGGTCACCGCCAGCCACAACCCGCCGCGCGACAACGGCTACAAGGTCTACCTGGGCGACGGCTCGCAGATCGTGCCGCCCGCGGACGGCGAGATCGCCGCCGAGATCGCCGCGGTCCGCTCGCTGGACGACGTACCGCGCCCCGAGTCCGGCTGGGAAACCCTCGACGACGCCGTCCTGACGGCCTACCTGGCCCGTACCGACGCCGTCCTGACCCCCGGCTCCCCCCGGGACGTGAAGGTCGTCTACACGCCGATGCACGGCGTCGGCCGGGACACCCTCCTCGCCGCCTTCGACCGGGCCGGCTTCCCGGCCCCGGCGGTCGTCGCGGAGCAGGCCGAGCCGGACCCCGACTTCCCGACGGTCGCCTTCCCCAACCCGGAGGAGCCGGGCGCGATGGACCTGTCCTTCGCCACGGCCCGCTCCGTGGGCCCGGACATCGTCATCGCCAACGACCCCGACGCCGACCGCTGCGCCGTCGCCGTCCCGGCCCCCGGCACGCCGGAGGGCTGGCGGATGCTGCGCGGCGACGAGGTCGGCGCCCTGCTCGCCGCCCACCTCGTCCGCAAGGGCGCGACCGGCACCTTCGCCACCACGATCGTCTCCTCCCAGCTGATGTCCCGCATCGCGGCCGGCTCCACGCTCCCGTACGAGGAGACGCTGACCGGCTTCAAGTGGCTGGCCCGGGTGGACTCGCTGCGCTACGCCTTCGAGGAGGCGCTCGGCTACTGCGTCGACCCGGAGGGCGTGCGCGACAAGGACGGCATCACCGCCGCCCTGCTGATCACCGAACTGGCCGCGGAGCTGAAGGCGGCCGGACGCGGCCTGCCGGACCTGCTGGACGAGCTGGCCGTGGAGCACGGACTGCACGCCACCGACCAGCTCTCGGTCCGCGTCGAGGACCTGTCGCTGATCTCCGACGCCATGCGCAGGCTCCGCGAACAGCCGCCGACCACACTGGCGGGCCTGACCGTGGACCGCGCCGACGACCTGTCCCAGGGCACCGAGGCACTCCCGCCGACCGACGGCCTGCGCTACTACCTCTCCGGTTCCGCTGAGGCAGGCATCGAGTCGGCCCGTGTCGTGGTCCGCCCCTCCGGCACCGAGCCCAAGCTCAAGTGCTACCTGGAGGTCGTGGTCCCGGTGGCGTCGGCAGACGGGCTGCCCGAGGCGCGGGGCAGGGCCGCCGGGACGCTGGCCGCGATCAAGGGGGATCTGTCGGCGGCGGCCGGGATCTGAGAGCTTTCTGCTCTTCTCACGCCATGCGCCCCGCTCCCGGGTTCACCGGGGACGGGGCGCGTTGCGTTCAGTCGTCTTCAGCGCTCGACCATGTACGTCACGAAGTCGGCCCACGCGGTCGCCGTGAACGCGAGCCGGGGGCCCGGCTTGTCCTTGGAGTCACGGACGTGGATGAGGCCGGGGGCGCTGGCGACTTCGACGCAGTCGTTGGGGTTGCTGCTGTCGCTGTAGCTGCTCTTGAACCACTGCAGCTCGGAACCATCCCCGGTGGAAAGCTTGTGGATCATGTCTCTCCCACGTATGTCACGAAGTCGGCCCACACGGCCCGCGTGAACACGAGCCGCGGGCCCGGCTTGTCCTTGGAGTCACGGACGTGCACCGCGCCGAAGGAAGTCGCCACCTCGACGCAGTCGTTGCCGTCACCGCTGTCGCTGTAACTGCTCTTGAACCAGTGCAGGTCGAAGGCAGCCCCAGCGGGGGACTTGGGGATCATGTCTCGACCGCGTACGTCACGAAGTCGGCCCACGCGGTCGGCGTGAAGGCGAGCCGGAGGCCCTGGGCGTTCTTGGAGTCACGCACATGGATCGTGCCGGGGGTGGTCGCGACCTCAACGCACTCGCTGCTGTTGCTGCTGTCGCTATAGCTGCTCTTGAACCACCACAGCCTGGAAGTGTCCCCAGCAGATGCCTTGCGCATCATGTCCCGACCACGTACGTCACGAAGTCGGCCCACGCACCAGGCGCGAAGCCGAGGCGTGGCCCCTGGGTGTTCTTGGAGTCGCGGACGTGGACGAGGCCGGGGGCGCTGGCGACTTCGACGCAGTCGTTGGGGTTGCTGCTGTCGCTGTAGCTGCTCTTGAACCACTGCAGCTCGGAACCATCCCCGGTGGAAAGCATGTGGATCATGTCTCTCCCACGTATGTCACGAAGTCGGCCCACACTGCCGGCGTGAACACGAGCCGCGGGCCCGGCTTGTCCTTGGAGTCACGGATGTGCACCGCGCCGGAGGAAGTCGCCACCTCGACGCAGTCGTTGCCGTCACCGCTGCTGCTGTAGCTGCTCTTGAACCATTCCAGGTCGGAAGCACCCCCAGCAGGGGACTTGGGGATCATGTCTCTCCCAGCACTTGCTCGATGAAGGCCAGCGACTCCCGTGGCGTGAGAGCCTGGGCCCGGATCATCCCATAACGCAGTTCAAGGATCCTGAGCTGCTTCGGATCAGATACCGGGCGGCCGCTGAACGCGCCCTCGGAACGCCCCACGGCAGTGCCATCGGGAAGCTTCAGTACCTCGATCAACCCACCGGTCCCGGGGTGTTCCTCGCGACTGGTCGGCATCACCTGGATCGACACATTCCGCAACTTCCCCACCTCCAGAAGGCGTTCGAGCTGTCGGCGCCACACCATTGTGCCTCCAACAGGACGGCGAAGCGTCACCTCTTCCTGGACGAAACTGAGTGCCGGGACGGGATCCCGCTCGAAGATGGATCGCCGGGCCATCCGGGCGGCCACCATGCGATCCATTTCATCCTCCGTGTAGGCGGGCAGCCAGGCCGCAAACAGTGCCCGCATGTGTTCCTCGGTCTGCAAGAGGCCGTTGATGTTGTGGTGGTGATACGCCTCCACCACAACCGCCTTGGCCTCCAACTTCGCCAAGTCCCGTACCTTCTTCGGATACCGGGCCTCCGCCACATCCCGCTTCATGGCGGCCAGCTTCCCGCCCGCCCCCAGCACCTCGTCCGCCCTGTCCAGGAACTCCGGCCGGGGGATGCGCCGGCCGCCCTCCACCTTGTAGATCAGGTCCTCTCCGTACCCGATCGCCGCCCCGAACTCCGCGGCCCGCAGTCCGGCCGCCTCGCGCCAGGCCTTGAGCTGGCGGCCGACCGTCGCGACCACCGCCGCCCCCGACTCATCGTCCGGATCGACCTCCCAGCCCGGCTCGTCCACCCCGGTCTCCCCGGTCTCCACGCCCTCGCCGTCCACGCTCATCCGCGCCCACCTCCGAGATCCGTCCCTGGTCAACGCCCCAGCTCACCGCGATGTCACTCCGGACAGCCGGGACAGCACCGGACAAGCCCGGGACAGTCTCCGTACGCAAGGGCGTCACCGCTGTTCACGGTACGCACGCATCGCCACGCTGAGTGACATGAACCGAGGAATCACCCAAAGCGGAACCCGCACACGGCAGTTCACGGTCCAGCTCTCCGCCACCCGCCGAGGCGCCCGACTCGCCAGACTGCTCGCCACCAAGCAACTCCGTTCCTAGGGGCTCCCCTTGGACACCGCAGCGCACGTCATCGCCGACAGCGAATCGGGCCGCGGCCTGCTCCTCGTCGGGGCGCTCGCCGACCGCTGGGGCGTCACCCCCGGACCCGTCCCCTGCAAGACGGTATGGGCAGAAATCACCCTGGTCACCGCATCGTTCACCGCATCGCACCTGCCGCGACCCGGTGGAGTACGACGCGGCTGACCACGACGCGGCGCGCCACGACATCAAGGCTTAAGACCGGGGAAATAACCGGGGGAAATACCCCTCCCAACCCCTCCGACCTCCCGTCACCCACTCAGGTGACATCGCCCAACTGGGCTGGATTTGCGACCGGTTCACCGGCATATGCTCGCCGCAACGACTCCAGACATGCGACGGCCCCCGGCCGGGACTCCAGATCCCGATCGAGGGCCTGACCACCGAGGAAGTAGGAGCTTCCTGATGGCTTTACAGCAGCCTAGCGCGCCCTCGTGCGCCACGTCAGCCGTTCCCTCCCCGACCGCCCGATCCGGTGTCGTCCACGCCAACGTCCGGCACACCACCCGCTACACGGTCGTCGGCAACCACCTCGCCCAGCACCGCGAGCTCTCCCTCCTCGCGATCGGGCTCGCCGTCCACATCCAGTCGCTGCCCGTGGGCGCCCTGGTCGGCATCAAGTTCCTGTCGGCCCGCTTCCCCGAGAGCGAGCACCGCATCGCCGGAGCCCTGCGGGAGCTGGAGGCCCACGGCTATCTGAAGCGCACCCGGGAACGCCTCCCCAGCGGCAAGGTCGTCACCCGGACGGTCTCGTACAACCAGCCGGGTTCGGCCGTCACCGCGACGCCCAGGCCGACCCGCACGCCCGAGCGGCCCCAGAAGCCGACACCGGCCGCCCCGAAGCCCACGCCCGCAGCCGCCCAGCCTCCAGCGCCCACGTCCCGCCCCGCACCTCGGGAGCCACTCCCCGAGCCGCGCACCCCCGACCTGGAGCGTCACCGCACCGCCGCGGCCCTCCTCGCGGAGCTCCACCGCCACGTACCGCGGCTGCTGCTCGCCGAGCGGGACGTACGCCACCTGACCCCGGCCGTGGCGGCCTGGCTGGAGCGCGGCGCCACCCCCGATGCCGTACGCCGCGCCCTGACCGCACGCCTCCCCGACGACCTGAAGCACCCGGCCGCCCTGCTCGCGCACCGTCTCACCGCGCTGCTGCCGCCTCCATTGCCCACCACCTCGGTCGTAGCAGGCCCCAACCCGTTCCAGACCTGCGAAGGCTGCGACCGCGCCTTCCGCGCACCTGAACCGGGCCGCTGCCGCGACTGCCGGTCCGACCACAGAAAGGCTGCTTGACCATGGCCCCGGACGATGCCCGGCGAGGCACCCGCCTGTACAAGGTGATGAAGGAATTCGTTGAGTCGACCGACGGCACCCTTCCGGGCAGATTCGAGATCACGAAGGAAGGGATCGTTCTCGACATGGTGTCGCCCGTCAAGCCACACGCACTCACCGCGCTACACCTTCGGAAACGCCTGGAGAAGGTCATGCCGGAAGAGCTCGTGGCGCACGTGGGGGCACCCGACGTCGAAAACGAACCCGAGGGCATCATGCGTCGCCCCGACGTGATGGTGATCGCCGAAGCGGATATGGAGATCCAGGGTTCCTTCGCCCCCCGCACCGTCATCGCCGTCATCGAGATCGTCTCCCGCTCCAACCCCGACAACGACTGGGTGAGCAAGATGCGGGACTACCCGCTGCTCGGCATCCCCATCTATGCGGTCTTTGATCCGCGCGAGGGCAAGGGAGCCGTCCTCTCCGACATCCACTCCACCCCCGATGGCCCCCGCTACGCCATCCGGAAGGACTTCCTCTACGGCGAGGACGTCACCATCGGCGACTGGACGATCTCGACGGAGGGACTGCCCCGCTACGAGTAGCCCAGGCCTTCAGAGCCCTCAGAGCGCGACCATCACCGCAAGCCCAACGGCCCCCGCCACGGCCGACGCGATGACCGCATACGCCCACCGCACCACCGGCTCCCCCTGAGCACTCTCCCGCCCCGCCGCCCGCTCCTTGACCTCGCGCAGCTCGTCGAGCGCCTGGTCGGCCATCGCGCGCGGCACCGGGCCGGCGTCCGCGTTCGGGCCGAACCGGGGACCGGCGGCGCCCGCGCCGCGCATCGCCTGCCGGTTCGCCTTCTTGCGCTGGCGCAGCGAGACCGGGATGGCCCACAGCTGGTACTTGCCGCCGCTGGTGGTGGCGACCTCGGTGGAGAAGGACGCCCGCAGCGCCTCCACGGCGCCCCACGGCAGTGTGATCGTGCGGAACGGGTTGCGCACCGTCAGCCGGTCCTCGTCCGCGCGTACCAGGGGCCGCAGGGTGAAGGCGGCCACCAGCGGGACGCCGAGGAGCAGCGCGAACAGCGCCGTGAGCCTGGTGTGCGCGTCGCCCCGCAGCAGCGCGTCGCCGCCCAGCCAGAGGCCGAGCAGGAGGAGCAGACCACCGCCGACGAGGGCCGCCGGCGAGCGGTAACTGCGCGCGGCGTACTGCTGCTGGGGCGGGGTCGTCCGTTCCTGGCTCGTCATGCCGCCGATTCTGCCCGACCGTCCGGATGCCGGACATTGCGTTACGGCATCATTCGGGAGCGGAGCGGGATTCGGCCCACCGCAGGGGATGACATTGCGCTACGCGCGTAGATATGCTCCCCTCGTGACCATGCCCATCACTGTTCCCGCATACGGCAAGGAAGCCGCGGGGCGTCTGGCGTCAATGGCGGACGTGACCGCCGACGACGGTGCGCTGCGCCGCTTCCTCCACGGCCTCCCGGGGGTCGACGCGGTCGGCCTCGAAGCCCGCGCCGCCACCCTCGGCACCCGCTCGATCAAGACGACGGCGAAGGCGTACGCCATCGACCTCGCCCTCACGATGATCGACCTGACGACCCTCGAAGGCGCGGACACCCCGGGCAAGGTCCGGGCGCTGTGCGCCAAGGGCATCCACCCCGACCCCACCGACCGCACCGTCCCCAAGGTCGCGGCGATCTGCGTCTACCCCGACATGGTCGCGACGGCCAAGGAGGCGCTCGGCGACTCCGGCATCCATGTCGCCTCCGTCGCCACCGCCTTCCCGGCCGGCCGCGCCGCGCTGCCGGTCAAGCTCGCCGACACCCGTGACGCGGTCGCGGCCGGCGCCGACGAGATCGACATGGTGATCGACCGGGGCGCCTTCCTCTCCGGCCGGTACATGGAGGTCTTCGAGGAGATCAAGGCCGTGAAGGAGGCGTGCGCCCGTGAGGACGGGACCGCCGCCCACCTGAAGGTCATCTTCGAGACCGGTGAGCTCCAGACGTACGACAACGTGCGCCGGGTCTCCTGGCTGTCGATGCTCGCGGGCGCCGACTTCATCAAGACCTCGACCGGCAAGGTGGCGGTGAACGCGACCCCGCCGGTCACGCTCCTGATGCTGGAGGCCGTGCGCGACTTCCACGCCGCCACCGGCGTCCAGGTCGGGGTGAAGCCGGCCGGCGGCATCCGTACCACCAAGGACGCGATCAAGTACCTGGTGATGGTCAACGAGACGCTCGGCGAGCCCTGGCTGACCGCCGACTGGTTCCGCTTCGGCGCCTCCAGTCTCCTCAACGACCTGCTGATGCAGCGCCAGAAGCTCAGCACCGGCCGCTACTCCGGCCCCGACTACGTCACGGTGGACTGAGGCACCCATGACCTTCGATTACGCACCCGCACCCGAGTCCCGGGCGGTCGTCGACATCGCGCCGTCCTACGGCCTGTTCATCGACGGCGAGTTCGCCCCGGCCTCCGACGGCAAGGTCTTCAAGACCGTCTCCCCCTCGTCCGAGGAGGTCCTCTCCGAGGTCGCCCAGGCCAACGCCGACGACGTAGACCGCGCCGTCAGGGCCGCGCGCAAGGCCTTCGAGAAGTGGTCCGCGCTGCCCGGCGCCGAGCGCGCCAAGTACCTCTTCCGGATCGCCCGGCTCATCCAGGAGCGCTCGCGCGAGCTGGCCGTGCTGGAGTCGCTGGACAACGGCAAGCCGATCCGCGAGTCGCGCGACGCCGACCTGCCCCTGGTCGCCGCGCACTTCTTCTACTACGCGGGCTGGGCCGACAAGCTCGGCCACGCCGGCTACGGGCCCGACCCGCGCCCCCTCGGTGTCGCCGGGCAGGTCATCCCCTGGAACTTCCCCCTGCTGATGCTGGCGTGGAAGATCGCCCCGGCGCTGGCGACCGGCAACACGGTCGTCCTCAAGCCCGCCGAGACCACGCCGCTGTCCGCCCTGTTCTTCGCGGACATCTGCCGCCAGGCGGGCCTGCCCAAGGGCGTTGTCAACATCGTCACGGGCGACGGCTCCACGGGCGCCGAACTGGTCGCGCACCCGGGCATCGACAAGGTCGCCTTCACCGGCTCCACCGAGGTCGGCAAGGCCATCGCCCGTACGGTCGCCGGTACCGACAAGAAGGTGACGCTCGAACTCGGCGGCAAGGCCGCGAACATCGTCTTCGACGACGCGCCCATCGACCAGGCCGTCGAGGGCATCGTCAACGGGATCTTCTTCAACCAGGGGCAGGTGTGCTGCGCCGGCTCCCGGCTCCTGGTCCAGGAGTCGGTCCAGGACGAGCTGCTGGACGCGCTCAAGCGCCGTATGCAGACCCTGCGCGTGGGCGACCCGCTGGACAAGAACACCGACATCGGCGCGATCAACTCCGCCGAGCAGCTGGCCCGTATCACGGCGCTCGCCGAGGCCGGCGAGGCCGAGGGCGCCGAGCGCTGGGCCCCGGCCTGCGAACTCCCCTCCACCGGCTACTGGTTCGCCCCGACCCTCTTCACCGGCGTCACCCAGGCGCACCGCATCGCCCGCGAGGAGATCTTCGGCCCGGTGCTGTCCGTGCTGACCTTCCGCACCCCGGCCGAGGCCGTGGAGAAGGCCAACAACACGCCCTACGGCCTCTCCGCCGGCATCTGGACGGAGAAGGGCTCGCGGATGCTGTGGATGGCGAGCAAGCTGCGCGCGGGCGTCATCTGGTCCAACACGTTCAACAAGTTCGACCCGGCGTCGCCCTTCGGCGGCTACAAGGAGTCGGGCCACGGCCGCGAGGGCGGCCGGCACGGTCTGGAGGCGTACCTCAATGTCTGATCGCTTGAGCGTGCTCAAGACCTACAAGCTGTACGTCGGGGGCAAGTTCCCCCGGTCCGAGAGCGGGCGGGTGTACGAGGTGACCGACTCCAAGGGCGCATGGCTGGCCAACGCCCCGCTCTCCTCCCGCAAGGACGCCCGGGACGCGGTGGTCGCCGCCCGTAAGGCGTTCGGCGGCTGGTCGGGCGCCACGGCCTACAACCGCGGCCAGATCCTCTACCGCACCGCCGAGATGCTGGAGGGCCGCCGGGACCAGTTCGTCGCCGAGGTCGCGGACGCCGAGGGGCTGTCCAAGGCCAAGGCCGCCGCCCAGGTGGACGCGGCGATCGACCGCTGGGTCTGGTACGCGGGCTGGTCCGACAAGGTCGCCCAGATCGCCGGTGGCGCCAACCCGGTCGCCGGCCCGTACTTCAACCTGTCCTCCCCCGAGCCGACCGGTGTGGTCGCCGTCCTGGCCCCCCAGGAGTCGTCCCTGCTCGGTCTGGTCTCGGTGGTCGCCCCGGCGGTCGTCACCGGCAACACGGTGGTCGTGGTGGCATCACAGGCGGCCCCGCTGCCCGCGCTGTCGCTGGCCGAGGTGCTCGCCACCTCGGACGTCCCCGGCGGCGTGGTCAACGTCCTGTCCGGCCGTACGGCGGAGCTCGGGGCGCCGCTCGCCGCCCACCAGGACGTCAACGCGATCGACCTCGCGGGCGCCGACGCGGAGCTGGCGACGTCCCTGGAGGAGGCCGCGGCCGACAACCTCAAGCGCGTACTGCGCCCGGCTCCCGCCGACTGGACCGCCGACCCGGGCACCGGCCGTCTGCTCGCCTTCCTGGAGACGAAGACGGTCTGGCACCCGATGGGCGTCTAGGGCCCGTTCCGCCGGTTTCCCGGCGGCTTCGGCCGACTGTGCGGGGCCTCACCTTCCGTGGGTGGGGCCCCGTACTGCTGTTCGGGGCGCCACCTGAGATGATCTTGATCGGACCACGTCAAGACATCGGGGAGATCAGTGGCTGAGCAGTTTTCGGCTGCGCAGGAAGCCCTGCACACGTTCGCCAGGAGTGCCGACCAGCGCGCGGAGAAGCTGCGGGCGATCCGCAGCAGACTCGCCTCGCACCGCCTCAGCGAGCAGGCCTTCGGCAAGCTTCCGGAAGCCGACGAGCTCTACACGGCGTACGACGAGCAGAGCGAGCACGTCCTGGAGACGCTGGAGCAGGCGGCCACGCTGGAAGAGAAGGTGGGCGAGGGCGTCACCGAGACGGCGCGTGCCTACCAGTCCGACGAGGACGCGACGGTCGCCGCGCTGAACTCCGTCCAGGGCGGCCCGGGGAACATGCGGTGAGCGGGGTCGCAACCGGCGCGCTGGGCGCGTACAACAAGGTCAACGACTGGATGAGCGGGTTCGACTCCGTCGTCGACGAGATCATGCGGCCGCTGGTGGAACCGCTCGCCGAGCACCTGGAGTCCGTCACCGGCGATGACGAAGGGCTCTATGAAGCCGCCCGGTTGTGGCGGGACCAGGCGGCCGAACTGCGGGAGCTGATCGCCGATCAGCGGCGCGACCGCGCGGACCTCGCCCATGAGTGGACCGGCGCGGCGGCCGACGCGTTCCAGGGGCATCTCGCCGAGATGGAGACCGCCCTGGAGGCGGAGGCCGCGGACATGGACGCGGTGGCCGACGTCCTGCAGGGGGCGGCCGAGCAGTGCAGACTCGCCGAGCAGGTCGTCGAGATGCTCATCCGCGAACTGATCGAGTGGGCGCTCATCGAGCTCGCCGTGGCCCTGGCCACCTCGATCGTCACGGCCGGCGTCTCGGCGGCGGCGGGCGCGGCGGCGGCGGTGGCCAGGGCCGGCATCACCTCGGCCCGGGTCGCCGACAAGCTGCGCGACCTGGCCACCGAGCTGAAGGCCTTCGTCAACATCATCAAGCTGCTCAAAGAAGCCAAGAAGATGTCGAAGGTCAAGAAGCTCAAGCCCTGGACCTGGAAGCACATCAAGGACCCGGGTGAGGCCGAGAAGTTCGCCAAGGCACTCGCCGCCAAGCATGCGCTGAAGGCCGTCAAGGTGCCGATGAAGGGGGCCGTCGAGCTCGGCATGGGAGGCCTCGGCTTCTCCGGGGATCCGACCCAGGCGGTGTCGCCCGTCCTCCAGCACGAGGCCGAGAAGCTCGACGCCGCGCTCAGCGGCGACGACGCCAAGCCCGAGGGCCGCGCCCCGTCCCACCCGGCACCCGGCAGCCACCCGCTGCCGCCGGCGTCGGACTTCGCCCCGCAGCCGCCCCGGCCGGCACCGCTCCCGACGCCTCCGGCCACCCCGGCCACCCCGGTCGCCCAGGATCCGCTCAGCCGCTACCGCGAACCCGCGGTCGGACAGGATCCACGGCTGGTCACGCGCCCGGCCCCCGCGCAGCAGCCCCGCGATCCCGGCAACCCCTTCGGCTGAGAGGATCGAGCGCATGGCGAAGCCCGATCACGAGACCCCCTGCCGCCGGTTCCTCCACCCCGGCGAGGTGCTGGCGCACGCCAACCAGTACGAGGTCTACCCGGCGCTCCCCCTGGTCCCCGCCCATCTGAGGGTCCCGCGGAAGAAGTCGCCCCTGGAGAAGCGGGTCTGGGGTGCGCTGAGCAGCGCCGTGGAGAAGGCCTCGCGGCCGCTCGGGCCGGCCGCGCGCAGCAGGCTGGTCAACAATCCGATGACGCGCGCCGCGGGCAACTTCGCGGAGGGGATGAGCAACGCCCAGGAGACGTTCGAGGACGCCGTGGACGATGCCGTCGAGTACGCGATGTACGGCAAGCCCATGGAGGGCGGCTGGACGAGCATGGCAGGACGCTTCCATGTCGCGCTCACCAACGCGGGCGGCGAGCCCCGGCACCAGGCGGTCACCGACCGCCGGCTGTTCGTGGTCGTGGACCACGCCACCGGCTGGCGGGAGCGCGCACCGGAGCTGGAGGTCGGGGTGGAGGTGCCGCGTACGGCGATCGCTCAGCTGCGGCCCGCACCGCGGATGACGTTCCCGCGGGGCCGGTTCGACCTCGTCTTCGTCGACGGTTCGTGGATCGCGCTGAGTTGTTCGTTCCAGCGGGACATGGAGGCGCTGGTGGGGGCCTTCTACGGGCGCTGAGCCCGGCCGGGAGCCCGGTGCGAGCGCCCGGCCGGGGCGGCGCTCACTCCGGCAGCGCCCT
This sequence comes from Streptomyces sp. NPDC002446, assembly GCF_053595675.1. Taxonomy (NCBI): domain Bacteria; kingdom Bacillati; phylum Actinomycetota; class Actinomycetes; order Kitasatosporales; family Streptomycetaceae; genus Streptomyces; species Streptomyces sp. NPDC002446. The sequence goes on from NZ_JBSFYC010000015.1 coordinate 97,824, forward strand.
GGCCACGCTTCCCGCGAGCGGTACGTCCCGCAGCGCGGCGCCGTCCGAGAGGAAGCCGGTCACCTGCGTGGTGCTCATCGGCTTGAAGTCGGCGACCTTGGTGGCGACGCCGTTGTTGAGCGGATCGACAGCGGTGTTGGCCATCGGGTTCAACTGGATGTTCTTGACCGGGCCGAGACCGCCGGCCGCGGAGTGCCGCAGCGCGGTGTGCACCCCCTTGGCCGCGGCGCTGGTGTCGGTGTTGCGCGCCAGGAAGGACGCGGTGTCCGCGCTCGCCGTCGCCGCACCGCCCGCCGCGATCGCGGCACCGGCCGCGGAGACCACCAGTCCGGCGCGCAGCAGGGTGCGCGGGACGCGGCGGGAGTGGGAACGTACTTGGGAGGGCATCTGCCACCTGCCTCTGGATCGAAGGACACACGAGCATGCGCTCGGTAATCGCCTGGTTTCGTAGCGTAATTGAGGGGCGGTGGCCGATCCACCTCGCGCGCCAGGGGTACCCCACCCGGCCCAATGCGCGACAATGAGTGCCCGTGAGCTCCCACTCCCCCGCCCGGCCGTCCTCCCCCAGCCTCCCGGCTCCTCCTGCGCTCCCGGCTCCGCCCGGGCGGGAGGGCCGCCATGAGCGAGGACGCGCCCCCGCCCGCGTCATCCTGCTGACCGGTCCTTCCGGCTCCGGCAAGACGTCCCTGGCCGCGCGCAGCGGTCTGCCCGTCCTCAACCTCGACGACTTCTACAAGGAGGGGACGGACCCGACGCTGCCCCAACTGGCCGACGGCGGCGGCACCGACTGGGACTCACCGCTCTCCTGGGACGCCGGCGCCGCCGTCGCGGCCATCGAGACGCTGTGCCGCACGGGAGGCACCGACGTCCCCGTCTACGACATCCCCACCAGCGCGCGGACCGGCGCATCCCGGCTCGACCTCGGCGGCGCCCCGGTGTTCATCGCGGAGGGCGTCTTCGCCGCCGACGTCATAGCGGCCTGCCGCGCCGCGGACCTGCTGGCCGACGCGCTGTGCCTGCGCGGCCGGCCGGCCACCACCTTCCGCCGCCGGCTGCTCCGCGATCTGCGCGAGGGCCGCAAGTCCGCCCCGTACCTCGTACGCCGCGGCCTGCGCCTGATGCGCGGCGAACGCTCCATCGTCGCCCGGCACACGGCCCTGGGCGCCCACCCCTGCGCCAAACCGGAGGCGCTGGCCCGGATAGGGGCGGCGCGGGCGGCGGGCGCGGCCACGGGCTCCTGAAACGGCCGGCACACAGCAGGAAGCGGGCTCGGGCAGACCCCCCGGCCGCCCGAACCCGCTTCCTTTCCCCCGTGTTCCCCCTACCCCGTATCCCCCGATACGTCCGGCCTGCGCGGATCGCTCCGCCGCCGCCGGTTCCCCCGTTCCCCCTCGGGCGTCCCCGTTCCCCCTCGGGCTCCCGAATTCCCCCTCGGGCCCTCGGATCCTTCAGGCCACCAGCTCGCCGAAGGACTCTTCCTCGTCACGGCCGAAGCTGAGGACCTCGTCCTCGCGCAGCCGGCGCAGGGCGCGCCAGATGCTCGACTTCACCGTGCCGACACTGATGTTGAGGATGTCCGCGATCTCCGGGTCCGTACGGCCCTCGTAGTAGCGCAGCACCAGCATGGTGCGCTGCGTCTCGGGCAGCCGCGCCAGCGCCTGCCACAGCACGGCACGCAGCTCGGTGCCGCGCATCGCGTCCACGTCGCCGGCCGTCTCCGGCAGCTCCTCGGTCGGGTACTCGTTGAGCTTGCGGCGGCGCCAGGCGCTGATGTGCAGATTGGTCATGGTGCGCCGCAGATAGCCGCCGAGCGCCGCCTTGTCGCTGATCCGGTCCCAGGCCCGGAACGTCGAGAACAGCGCGCTCTGCAGCAGGTCCTCGGCCTCGTAGCGGTCGCCGGTCAGGTGGTAGGCGGTGGCGTACAGGGAGGCGCGGCGCTCCTGGACGTAGGCGGTGAAGGCCGCTTCGGCCTCGGCCGCCTCCGACGCGGAACGCCGTTCCCCCGTGGCCTCCCCGTACTCCGCTCCCCCGTGGGCCGCGTCTCCCCCGTGGCCCGTGTTTCCCCCGTCGACGACCACCTTCGTGGCGTCGATGGCCACCATGAAGGGCGGCCGCTGACGCCCGGTGCCGCGAGCGCACCCCCGCCCGCTCACGGCACCGGACTTCTCCGAGCTCCGGACGACGTCGTGAAGCCGCGTGATAACTGCGCTGGAAGCCGTGCCGTGCAGTGTGTTCATCTCGCGCCCCCCGTCGTAGAGCCAGCTCGTTCGGTGTCCCCCCGGGTGTTGATCTCTCCCGGTGCCCAAAAGACTGCCAACCCAGTTTCATCGCGTTGTCCGCCGACTGTCACAGGCCTGTCACAGGGCCGGGCGGCACGCATACGGCGCCCCGGCCCCAGCGCGACGCACCCGCGACAGGTGGCATGCATACGGGCCCCACTCCAACCGCAACCACCCACGGCTCCGCCCCGGCCCCGCACGACGCACCCGCGGCAGGTCGATGTCCCGGCATCCATGGGACAGAATGGCGCCGTGCCTTTCCTGTTGCTGATCGAGGACGACGACGCCATCCGCACGGCCCTCGAACTCTCGCTGTCCCGCCAGGGTCACCGTGTGGTGACCGCGGCGACGGGCGAGGACGGCCTGAAGCTGCTGCGCGAGCAGCGCCCGGACCTGATCGTGCTGGATGTGATGCTGCCGGGCATCGACGGTTTCGAGGTGTGCCGGCGGATCAGGCGTACGGACCAGCTGCCCATCATCCTGCTCACCGCGCGCAACGACGACATCGACGTCGTGGTGGGGCTGGAGTCCGGCGCCGACGACTATGTCGTCAAACCGGTCCAGGGGCGGGTGCTGGACGCCCGCATCCGGGCCGTGCTGCGCCGCGGCGAGCGGGAGTCCAGCGACTCGGCGACGTTCGGCTCGCTGGTCATCGACCGGTCGGCGATGACGGTCACCAAGAACGGCGAGGATCTGCAACTGACCCCGACCGAGCTGCGGTTGCTGCTGGAGCTGAGCCGCCGGCCCGGCCAGGCACTCTCCCGGCAGCAGCTGCTGCGGCTGGTGTGGGAGCACGACTATCTGGGCGACTCCCGCCTGGTGGACGCCTGCGTGCAGCGGCTGCGCGCGAAGGTGGAGGACGTACCGTCCTCGCCGACGCTGATCCGTACCGTCCGCGGCGTCGGCTACCGGCTGGACTCACCACAGTGACGGAACGTTCCCACACCGGCGGGACACGGCACGACGGCGCGGAAGGAGCCGGCAGCTTGGGGGAGGAGTCGAGGACCGGGGGAAGGGTGCCGCGGCTGCTCGGCCGCGCCTCGGGGCTGCTGCGCTGGACGAGCCTGCGGCTGCGGCTGGTCGTGGTCTTCGCCCTGGTGGCGCTGACCGCCGCGGTCTCCGCATCGGGCATCGCGTACTGGCTCAACCGCAACACCGTGCTGGACCGCACCCAGAACGCCGTCCTCAACGACTTCCGCAAGTCGCTGGAGGACAGTACGCGGTCGCTGCCGCTGCGCCCCCGGTGCACCGAACTGCAGGACGCGGCACGGCAGATGGCGGCCGGCCCGCAGAACTACACGGTGCTGCTGATCGGCGTGGACCGCGAGGGCAAGGACTGCGCGGCAACCACGGACAAGGACCTGCTGACGCTCGCCGGCGTGCCCGGTTCGCTGCGCAGCGCCGTCAACGACGAGCGTCCGGTCGACGAGTCCAACCCCTATTCGCACCACCTGTACTGGCAGCGCAAGGAGGTCGGGGACACCCCCTACCTCGTCGCCGGGGCGAAGGTGATCGGCGGCGGACCGACCGGCTACATGATGAAGTCGCTGGCCGCGGAGCGGCAGGACCTCAACTCGCTGGCCTGGTCGCTGGGCATCGCCACCGCGCTGGCGCTGGTCGGCTCGGCGCTGCTCGCGCAGGCCGCCGCGACGACCGTACTGCGGCCCGTACAGCGGCTGGGGCATGCGGCGCGGCAACTGGGCGAGGGGCGGCTGGACACCCGGCTGCGGGTGACCGGCACGGACGAACTCGCCGACCTCTCCCGCACGTTCAACCGTACGGCGGAGCGGCTGGAGCAGCGGGTCGAGGAGCTGAGCGCGCGCGAGGCGGCCTCCCGCCGCTTCGTCGCCGACATGTCGCACGAACTCCGTACGCCCCTGACGGCGATCACCGCGGTCTCCGAGGTGCTGGAGGAGGAGGCCGACTCCCTCGACCCGATGATCGCGCCCGCCGTCCAGCTGGTGGTCAGCGAGACCCGCCGGCTGAACGACCTGGTGGAGAACCTGATGGAGGTCACCCGCTTCGACGCGGGCACGGCCCGGCTGGTGCTGGACGACGTCGATGTCGCGGACCAGGTGACCGCCTGTATCGACGCGCGGGCCTGGCTGGACGCGGTGGACCTGGACGCGGACCGCGGCATCGTGGCCCGGCTGGACCCGCGGCGCCTCGACGTCATCCTCGCGAATCTGATCGGCAACGCCCTCAAGCACGGCGGGTCGCCGGTGCGGGTCTCCGTGCGCACGGAGAACGCGCACGGGGACGGGGAACGGCCGGGGAACACGGCGGGCGAGGACGGCGGCGCTGCGGCCGCGCCCGGCCCGGCGGGTGAGCCGGACGGCGCCGAGGGCGGGCCCGGGGAGCCGGCCGAGGGGGCCGGCGGGCCCGGGAGCGGCCAGCTGGTGATCCGCGTACGGGATCACGGCCCCGGCATCCCGGAAGAGGTCCTTCCGCACGTCTTCGACCGCTTCTACAAGGCGAGCGCGTCCCGCCCGCGGTCGGAGGGCAGCGGCCTGGGCCTGTCGATCGCGCTGGAGAACGCGCACATCCACGGAGGCGAGATCACCGCGGCCAACCTCCCCGAGGGCGGCGCGGTCTTCACCCTGCGGCTGCCGATGGACGCCTCCCGGCTGGCCGGCGGCGACAGGAAGCACGGCGGCCCGGACGGCGCGGCCGGCGAGCGCACGGAGGGCGGACGATGACGCCGACCGGACGAAGGTGGCGGCGCGCCGCCGGTGCGGCGGCGCTGGCGCTGGCCGCCGCGGGCTGCGGGATCCGGGGTACGTCCGTACCCGTCGACGCGGGCGGCGCACCCTCGCGGGTGAGCTGCAAGGCACCGGCCGGCGAGATGCCGCCGGGCACGCCGCCCACCGGGCCGCGGGCCGCCGTCTATCTGGTGTGCGGCTCGGCGCTGGCGCAGGTCGAGCGGGCGGTGTCCCCGGCCAAGGGCACGGCGGCCGCCGATCCGCGGCTGCACGCCGCCCGGGTGCTGCTGGCCGAGCTGCAGCGCACACCGTCGGCGGACGAGGAGGCGGCCGGGTTCAGCAGCGCGCTGCCCCCGGGCCTGAAGGTCGACGGCCCGCGCAGCGGCGATCCGGCGGACGCGCTGCGGCTGAGCATCCGCCCGGACGATCTGCCGTCCTTCGCGCTGGCGCAGCTGGTGTGCACCTACGGCACGAGCCCGGCCCTGGGACGCACCCAGGCGGCGGTGCTGGGCGGCCCGGGCGACGATACGGCGCACCGCTACGACTGCTCCGCCGATGTCCGGGCCCATCCGGACATCGCGGAACACGCCGGGTGGGGGGACCCGCTGTCGGAGGAGGGCTAGTTCTAGGCCGGCACAAGGGTTAGTTCTAGGCCGGCACACGGGCCTTGACCTCAAGTGCAGTTGATGTATGACGGTGTCACCCATGACACGCTTCCTTGACCTTGTGCACCCCGCCGCCGGAACCGCTTTGATCAGTGAGTGGCTCACGGGTACCGCCGAGCGTTCGCGCGCGGCCGCGGACGCCGTGACCGACGGGTGGGCGGCGGCCGAGTCCCCCTCCGCGCTCCTCGCCCAGCATGTGTTCCTCTCCACGGAGGGCGACGGCCTCCTCTTCTACACCCAGTGGACGAGCGACGAGGCACACCTGGCGTGGGCCCGGGCCCGCCGCCCCGGAATGGTCAGCCGCATCGACACGCTCGTGCCCGGTATCGAGCGTCCCGGCCTCAACCGGACCCGCCTGCACCGCAGCGTCGTGCACGACGCAGGGCGCCCGCCCGGCGTGTTCGCGGTGACCACGACGACGGCGGACGGCGCCGAAGACGCGGCCACGGCGGCACCGGGCCTGCTCGCCGCGCACATCCATCTGACGACGGGCGAGGAGCGCGCGATCGTCGTCACGGAATGGACCGACGCCGCCTCCCATGACGCCGCCTCCCGTGAAGCCGCATCCCATGACGCCGCCGCCGACGGCCTCGGCTTCAAGCGGTACACGCTCCACCGCTCGTTCCGCAGCGACCGCGCCGCGCCCGTGCCCGGCGGGGCATGAGCGGCGCCCTGCGCCGGCCGCGGCCGGGCGGCGCAGGGGGCGGGCGGCGCAGGGGGCGGCCAAGACGGGTGCAATGGGGCGGAACCGCAGCCCCCACTACCGGCGTCCTGGCCTTTGTGCAGCGTCATGGCCCCGGCACCACCGCCGCCCCCCGTATGCGCGTCACCGGACTTCTCCTCCTTGTGGCGCATCTGCTGACCGTCGGCTGGCTCACGCTGCGTCCCCGTTCGGTGCCATGGGTGTCCGCCGCGAATCTCGAACCGCTGGCGACGATCCGGGCCGAGCTGGCGCACGGCGTGTCGTGGCAGGCCGTGGAGCACCTGGGCGGTCCGGTGCTGCTGCTGGCGCCGCTGGGCGTGCTGCTCCCCCTCTCGGCCGGGCGACTGAACGTTTCGCCGCTGGTGTCGCTGACCCGTACCGTCTTCGCCGGAGCGATGATCGCGCTCGCCATCGAGCTGCTGCAGTCAGGGGTACCCGGCCGGGTCCCGGACGTCGACTCGGTGCTGCTGAACACCCTCGGGGTGGCGCTGGTGCACCTGGTGGTCGTCCCTGGGTCCCGGTCCCGGCTCCGCCGCCGGTACGAGGGTCTCGGGGGTGCGACCCCGAGAATCCCCAGGGTCGGGCTGGCCCCGCAGGCTGACGCGCTCTCGGCAGGCCGGACCTACCTTTGAGACATCGGGGCAAACGCCCCACGAAGTCGAAAAGGAGTAGCCCCTCATGGCCGCCGCACTGGTCCGCCCCCGCAACAACCGAATGATCGCCGGAGTGTGCGCGGGCCTGGCCCGTCGCTTCGGTACGACCCCGGCGACGATGCGCCTGATCTTCCTGGTGTCATGTCTGCTGCCCGGCCCGCAGTTCCTGGTCTATCTGGCGCTGTGGATACTCCTGCCCTCGGAGGACAAGGCCACCACCAGCGCCGCCGCCTGGTAGCCCGCGACACCACCGCCGGGGCAGCGATGCCCGGACACGGCGGCGCCCCGGCCGTATGCACGAGGGCGTACGGCCGGGGCACGGCGCGCTGCGCGTCCCTGGGGACGCGGCGGGGTGGCGCGATCAGCCCAGGGCCTTGGCGGCCTTGGCGATGGTGCTGGTGGGCGGCAGGCCGCCCAGCAGGTTCCCCTGGGAGTTCAGCGGCGTCTTGATGTTGCCGACCGGCGTGGAGTGGGCACCGGAGAGGGGCTTGGTGGCGTGCTTGGCGGTGTTCTTCACCGGTGCGCTCTTGAGCACGCTGTCGGTGTCGACCCCGCTCACCTCGGCGGCGCTGGCGGCACCGGCGGCGGTGACGGCGATAGCGGCACCGAGAGCGGCGGCACCGAGAGTCTTGATGGTTCCCTGCTTCATCGAATTAAGTCCTCGCTGATGGGGGCTTGACCGGCCATTCAACCTAGTGACGTGGCAACCGGCCCCGCAAACAGCCACGAGAAAATGAAAAACGGCCGGTGGACATTCCACCGGCCGTTACGCTATAGGCTCGCTTTACCCGATTACGCAGGGTCAGAGCCGCTGTTCGCAGGGGATGTTGACGCCACCGGGCGGAAGAGCCATTCGGCCCGCAGTTCCGCGTAACCGGGCTTGATCACATCATTGATCATGGCCAGACGTTCATCGAAAGGAATGAACGCTGATTTCATCGCATTGACTGTAAACCACTGCATGTCGTCGAGCGTGTATCGGAATGTCTTGACCAGGTGCTCGAATTCCCGGGACATGTTCGTGCCGCTCATCAGCCGGTTGTCGGTGTTGACCGTCAGGCGGAACTGCAGCCGGCGCAGCAGGCCGATGGGGTGCTCCGCGTAGGAGGGAGCGGCGCCGGTCTGGAGGTTGGAGGTGGGGCACATCTCCAGCGGGATGCGCTTGTCCCGTACGTACGAGGCGAGCCGGCCGAGCTTGACCGAGCCGTCGTCGGCGACCTCGATGTCGTCGATGATCCGGACGCCGTGGCCGAGGCGGTCGGCACCGCACCACTGCAGCGCCTGCCAGATGGACGGCAGTCCGAAGGCCTCGCCGGCGTGGATGGTGAAGTGGTTGTTCTCCCGCTTGAGGTACTCGAAGGCGTCGAGGTGGCGGGTGGGGGGGTAGCCGGCCTCGGCGCCCGCGATGTCGAAGCCGACGACGCCGCTGTCGCGGTAGCGGTTGGCGAGTTCGGCGATCTCCAGGGCGCGGGCGGCGTGCCGCATCGCCGTCAGCAGGGCACCGACGCGGATGCGGTGGCCGTTCTCGCGGGCCCGGCGCTCGCCCTCGCGGAAGCCCTCGTTGACCGCCTCGACGACCTCTTCGAGGGTCAGGCCCTGCTCGAGGTGCTGCTCGGGCGCGTACCTGATCTCGGCGTAGACCACACCGTCGGCGGCCAGATCCTCGGCGCACTCGGCGGCCACCCGGGCCAGTGCGTCGCGGGTCTGCATGACGGCGCAGGTGTGCGCGAAGGTCTCCAGGTAGCGCTCGAGCGAGCCGGAGTCGGCGGCCTCGCGGAACCAGATCCCGAGCTTCTCCGGGTCGGATTCGGGCAGACCGTCGTAGCCGTTCGCACGAGCCAGGTCGACGACCGTCGCGGGGCGCAGGCCGCCGTCGAGGTGGTCGTGGAGCAGCACCTTGGGGGCGCGGCGGATCTGTTCGGGGGTCGGAAGGGTGGTGGTCTCGCTCGTCATTTCGGCACTCTAGCCCCTACGCGCGTAGATCTCATCGAACGATACGTAACAGTGACCCGTCCACAGGGTGGCGGGCACGTCTCCTTCTGCCATCGTTCTGGTCATGGCTCAGCAAGCACTGCCGGTGCGCGAGGCCCGGCTGGGAAAACCGCTGGGAGCGGGCGGAACGGCGAAGGCCGTGAGCGGGGTCGCCCTGTTACTGCCCGGAGGCGAACCGACCGGGGTGCGACGCCCCTCGCCGGTGCCCGCGCTGGCGGTGCGCCCGCTCGCGTCCCGGCTGGCGAAGGCGGGGCGCGACGAAGGGCTGACCGCTCATGTCGTGCACTACCGCTGCCGCGGCTGGAACGGCGCCGCCGCCCACCCCGCCCGCGACGCGACCTGGGCGCTCGACGAGGTGGTGCGCCGCTACGGCGATGTCCCCGTCTGCCTCGTCGGTACGGGCATGGGCGCCCGCGCCGCCCTGCACGCCGCGGGCCACCCCGCCGTCAACTCCGTGCTGGGCATCGCCCCTTGGCTGTCCGACCCCCGCCGGCGCAGCGAACAACCCGATCCGGTGAAGCAGCTCATCGGCCGTCAGATCCTCCTCGTCCACGGCACCAACGACGAACGCCACGACCCCGACCTGTCCTACCGCTACGCCGAGCGCGCCAAGAAGGTCAACCGCGACACCTGCCGCTTCGAGGTCCACTCCGACGGCCACTCCCTGCACCAGCACCGTTCCGAAGTCCTCGCCCTGGCAGCCGACTTCCTGCTCGGTTCGCTCTTCGCCCGCGACTACGCCCGCCCAGTGAAGGACGCCCTGGCCGCACCCCCGCCCCTGGGCCTGCGCATGCCCCTGGCCGCGGGCTTCGGGACGTCACTGCGGCATTGAGCGGCACAGGGGCACTGCGGCACTGATGCCTGACAGCGGCACTGCGCGTCGCACTCGCTGCTGCGAGGGCGGCGCGGAGGGAGCGGTCGCGGCGCGGCCGCCTCGGCTGAGGATGTCCGCTCAGCGCCTGACAGGGCCTCAGCCGGCCGCCGGTGCCTCGCGCTTACCCGGCCGCCGCCGCCTCACCCCTGCCCGGCCGCCGCTGCCTCGCGGGGCCTCCTTATATTCCGGCAACGACTACGGAGAGTAATCAGTTCCCTGGGATGTGTCACGCCCAGTTTGGGTTTGGTTTAGGTCCCCTCGGGCCCTCCCGGTGCGGTCCTCCCGCCCTTCCGGTCCAGTCCTCCCGCCGTCTCACCGGGGCAGTAGCTTGCCCCGGCGGCTCAGTAGGAATTTTTTGAACTCGGCGACGGGTGGGGTGTCGGGGTGGCCGTCCAGCCAGGCCACGCCGATCTCGCGGACCGCGCGGGGGGCCGTCACCGTCAGTTCGGCGACGCCGGGGCGCGGTACGGCGGGTGGCGGCAGCAGCGCCACGCCCAGCCCGGCCGCGACCAGACCGCGCAGCGTCTCGGCCTCCTCCCCCTCGAACGCGACCCGCGGGGTGAAGCCCGCCTCGGCGCAGAGGGCGTCGGTGATCCGGCGCAGCCCGTAGCCCGGTTCGAGGGTGACGAACAGTTCGCCGGCGGCCTCCGCGAGCCGGATCCGTTTGCGGGCGGCCAGTGGATGATCGTCGGGTACGACCAGGCGCAGCTTCTGCTCGTCGAGCCGGCGGGCGACCAGATCCGGGGAGTCCGGGACCGGCGAGGTCAGGCACAGATCGAGGTCGCCGGCGCGCAGTCGCTCGATCATCGCCTCGCCGTAGTTCTGGACGAGCTGGAAGCGGACGCGCGGATGGTCGGTCCGGAAGCTGCGGATCAGGCCGGGGACGGTCTCCGGGCCGAGGGTGTGCAGAAAGCCGAACGCGACCTTCCCGGCCGCGGGGTCGACATCGGCGCGTACCGACTCCGTGGCCCGCTCCAGGTCCGTCAACGCCCGCTCGGTGGAGGCGAGGAAGGCCCGGCCGGCCGGGGTGAGGGAGAGGGTGCGGCCGTGCCGGGCGAAGAGGGCGACGCCGAGGTCCTCCTCCAGGCGGACGATGGCCCGGCTAAGCGTCGGCTGCGGCATGCCGAGCTCCTGCGCGGCGCGGGTGACGTGCTCGTGCCGGGCGACGGCGGTGAACTGGGCGAGCCGCGGGGCGAGGAGCGTCGCCCACGAGTCGCCGCCGAGTTCGGCCGCCTCGCCCGCGTCCGCGGCGGCGTCCCCGCCGAGGCGCTGCGCCCTGATCACTTCTTGCGTCGTGATCACTTCTTTTCTGTTGCGACCTTGCAACAGAGGCCCCTGGGACCTGCGGTCATGCATCACGGAATCGATTATGCAGTTTCCATGCATTGGACGCATGAAACGGGCGGGCCTACCGTCGAAACATGCCTCCCGCTGATACCGGGGCGTCCGTCACAGACCGTGCGGTCGCCTCTCCCCTGTCGTCCACAGACTCCTCTTCCTCCGCCGCCGCGGCCGACCCCGAGTCGGGCAAGCTGCGGCCGGGCGGCCCCGGCTACCGCCGGATGAGCTTCGCCCTCTTCGCGGCCGGTGTGGCCACCTTCGCCCTCCTCTACTCCACGCAGGCGCTGCTGCCCGCGATCTCCAGCGACCTCGGGGTGAGCCCGGACCAGGCGAGCTGGACCGTCTCAGCGGCCACCTTCGGACTGGCCCTCGGCGTCATCCCGCTCAGTGCGGTCTCCGAACGCTTCGGGCGGCGCACGCTGATGACGGTGTCCCTCTCGGTGGCCACGCTGATCGCGCTGCTGGTGCCGTTCGCGCCGTCGATCGACGCACTGATCGCGCTGCGCGCCGTCCAGGGCGTCGCGCTGGCCGGGCTGCCGGCCTCGGCGATGGCCTTCCTGGCCGAGGAGGTACGCGCGAAGGCGCTGGTGGCGGCCATCGGACTGTTCGTGGCGGGCAACAGCATCGGCGGGATGTCCGGCCGCATCGTGACCGGCTGGGTCGCCCAGGCCTGGGGCTGGCGGGCCGCGCTCGGCGCGGTGGGTGTGATGGCCGTGCTGTGCGCGGTGGCGTTCCGGGTGCTCGTGCCCAAGGCCCGGCACTTCACGTCCCGTTCGGTGGGCCCGCGGGCGCTGGCCCGAACCCTGGGCGGCCACCTCTCCGATCCCCTCCTGCGCCGCCTCTACGGCATCGGCGCGCTGTTCATGACGGTCTTCGGCGCGGTCTACACGGTCATCGGCTACCGCCTGGTCTCCGAGCCCTTCAACCTCCCCCAGGGGATCGTCGGCTCGATCTTCATCGTCTACCTGGTCGGTACGGCCTCCTCGGCCGCGGCCGGACAGCTGGTGGCCCGGGTCGGCCGGCGCGGTGCGCTCTACCTGGCGGTCGGCACCACGTCGACGGGCCTGCTGCTGACCCTCGCCGACTCCGTGGCGGCGGTCCTGGCCGGTCTCATCCTGATCACCGCCGGCTTCTTCGCCGGCCATGCGGTCGCCTCGTCCGCGGTCAGCCGCACCGCCAAGACGGCCCGCGCCCAGGCGTCGGCGCTCTACCAGTGCGCGTACTACGTGGGCAGCAGCCTGGGCGGCGCGCTGGGCGCGGCCGCCTTCCACGCGGTCGGCTGGGAGGGCACCGTCCTGCTGGGCCTGGTCGCGATGCTCGGCGCCGCCTCGATCACCCTGTACGCCACCCGCAGGGCCGTGGCCGAACGCCGCCTCCTCCACTTGGAGAAGGCCGCGTAACCGGCGCACCGCCCGCCCTCGGACCGAAGGGCCCGCCCCGTCACCTGTCCTGGCGGGGCGGGCCCTTCGTGCGTCCGGCGCGGGCCACCCCCTTCCGTCAACGGGCAGTGGGCGCAGGCGGGTTGAGGGCGGCCGGCCGCAAGGGGAGGACGGCCGGCCGGGTGGAGGGCGGTCAGCCGATGCGCTCCAGGACCACGGGCCGCGCCGTGAAGGCGGCGTCCGCCGGGCCGACGGTGATGCCGCCGTCCAGGGCCTCCAGTGCGTACGGGATCTTCTCCGGCGTGTCGGTGTGGAGGGTGAGCAGCGGCTGGCCGGCCGTGACCGGGTCGCCGGGCTTGGCGTGCAGTTCGATGCCCGCCGCGGCCTGCACCGGGTCCTCCTTGCGGGCGCGGCCGGCGCCCAGGCGCCAGGCGGCGAGGCCGACGGCATAGGCGTCAAGGGTGGTCATGAGGCCGGTTTCGGCCGCGGTGACGGTGTGCTGCTCGCGGGCCACGGGAAGGGCGGCTTCCGGGTCGCCGCCCTGGGCGGCGATCATCCGGCGCCAGTGGTCCATGGCCGAGCCGTCGGCCAGCGCCTTGGCCGGGTCGGCGTCCTTGAGGCCGGCCGCGTCGAGCATCTCGCGGGCGAGCGCGAGGGTCAGGTCGACGACGTCCTGGGGGCCGCCGCCGGCCAGCACCTCGACGGATTCCCGCACTTCGAGGGCGTTGCCGGCGGTCAGACCGAGCGGGGTGGCCATGTCCGTCAGCAGGGCGACCGTCCTGACGCCGTGGTCGGTACCCAACTCGACCATGGTGGAGGCGAGTTCGCGGGCGTCGTCGAGGTGCTTCATAAAGGCGCCGGAGCCGACCTTCACGTCCAGGACCAGGGAGCCGGTGCCCTCGGCGATCTTCTTGGACATGATGGAGGAGGCGATGAGGGGGATGGACTCGACGGTGGCGGTGACATCGCGGAGCGCGTAGAGCTTCTTGTCCGCCGGGGCGAGCCCGTCGCCGGCGGCACAGATCACCGAGCCGACGTCGCGCAGGACCGTCAGCATCTCGTCGTTGCTCAGGTGGGCGCGCCAGCCGGGGATGGACTCCAGCTTGTCGAGGGTGCCGCCGGTGTGGCCGAGGCCGCGGCCGGAGAGCTGCGGTACGGCGGCGCCGCAGGCGGCGACGAGCGGGGCGAGCGGCAGGGTGATCTTGTCGCCGACGCCGCCGGTGGAGTGCTTGTCGGCGGTGGGACGAGAGAGCGAGGAGAAGTCCATGCGCTCGCCGGAGGCGATCATGGCGGCGGTCCAGCGGGCGATCTCCGTGCGGTTCATGCCGTTCAGGAAGATGGCCATCGCCAGGGACGACATCTGTTCATGGGCGACCTCGCCGCGGGTGTACGCGTCGATGACCCAGTCGATCTGATCGGGGGTCAGCTCGCCGCGGTCGCGCTTGGTGCGGATGACGGAGATGGCGTCCATGGAGGTTCCTTTCGAACGGGTCGGCCCGTGTGGGCCCGAGGGGGCCGTTGACCGTTCTACACGCATAGATGCGGGGGTGGCCAGATGTGGGCGGGCGAACCGTCGCGACGGTCCTGGGGGCACGGTCTCCAGGGCCTATCCGTCCGGCGCGGCGTTAGGTCACGCGGCCGGACGGTCCCTAGCGCTCCGACCGTACGCGCAAGGCGATCACAGCGCTTAGATCACCCCTTGCCGTATACCAGCGGCGCAAAGTACCGGGCGCCACCGAACTCGCCCGCCGCGCACGAGAAGCGCTGACCTAAGCTGCCGATCAACCGGCCGACGAAGGGATCCACCGTGGCTCAGCCGAAGACCGAAGACCAGCCCAAAGCGCTCAAGCCCGCCCTCGAAGCCATGACCCTGCTGGTCGCCGCCGTCATCGTCCACGACACGGCCGCCAACCGCGTCGTCCTCCTTCAGCGCAGCCAGGGCGCCAAGTTCGCACAGGGGATGTGGGACCTCCCCGTCGGCAAGAGCGAGCCCGGCGAGCCGATCACCGATACCGCCGTACGCGAGCTGTACGAGGAGACCGGCCTGACCGTGAAGCCCGAGGCGCTGAAGGTCGCCCACATCATCCACGGCGCCTGGGGCGTCGAAGCCCCCAACGGCTTCCTCACCGTCGTCTTCGCGGCCCACGAATGGACCGGCGACCCCGAGAACCGGGAACCGCGGAAGCACGACCAGGTGTGCTGGGTCGACGCCGATGCCATCCCCGACGAGTTCGTCGACACCACCGCCAGCGCTCTTCATCACTACCTGGCCGACGGGCGACAGGTATCGCTGGACGGCTGGAGGTAGACACCGGGTCGCGAACCGCAGTTCACAGCCGTAGCGATAAGAGGTGACGCCCCAACAGGTCACCTGCACGGCAGGGACTGAGCGCCCCAGTAGCCGCAGCCTGCCGCAAGTCCGTCAGCCCGCCGTCACCCCGCCAGATGCCCCGGCCCGAACGCATCCGGCAGCAGTTCCGACAGGGGCCGGATGCCCGCCTGGGTGTCCACCAGGAGGTCGGGGCCGCCGTGTTCGTACAGCAGCTGGCGGCAGCGGCCGCAGGGGACCAGGAGTTCGCCGGAGCCGTCGACGCAGGTGAAGGCGGTCAGGCGGCCGCCGCCGCCGGCGAACAGGGCGGAGATCAGGCCGCATTCGGCACACAGGGCGAGGCCGTAGGAGGCGTTCTCGACGTTGCAGCCGGTGATGGTGCGGCCGTCGTCCACGAGGGCGGCGGCGCCCACGGGGTAGCCGGAGTACGGGGCGTAGGCCCGGGACATCGCGTCCCGGGCCTGCCGCCGCAGTGACTCCCAGTCGGGAGCTGTGGTCACTTGCCCTGGCCTCTTCGGTAGATCTTGCCGATGGCCTTCGGTGGCCGCAGCCGCTGGGCGGCCAGCGCGAGCACCAGCAGCGTGGTGACGTACGGGGCGACGCTGACGAGCTCCAGCGCGACCGTGTCGGTGGTGGCGTACCACAGAGCGAGCAAGGCGGCGCAGACGAGGCTGATCACGGCCTGGGTGCGGTACCCGGTGCGCAGCTTCCACACCGCGAGGCCGACCAGCAGTACGGCGAGCAGGAGCAGCAGCGCGTGGACGGTGGGGCCGCCGCCGCGCAGCTGGAGCGCGTCCATGAAGCCGAACAGGCCGGCGCCCATCGCGACCCCGCCCGGCCGCCAGTTGCCGAAGATCATGGTGGCGAGGCCGATGTAGCCGCGCCCGCCGGTCTGGCCGTCCTGGTAGATGTGCACGTAGATGGCGAGGAACGCACCGCCGAGCCCGGCCAGCGCACCGGAGACGACCACCGCCGCGTACTTGTAGCGGTAGACGTTGACGCCGAGCGACTCGGCCGCGATCGGGCCCTCGCCGCAGGAACGCAGCCGCAGTCCGAAGGAGGAGCGCCACAGGACGACGAAGGTGAGCCCGAAGAGGACCGCGGTCAGCAGCGTCAGCCAGGAGACGTTGGTGACCAGGGAGCCGCAGATGCCTGCCGCGTCGGAGATCAGGAACCAGTGGTGCTGCTCGATCGCGTAGAGCCAGTCGGACAGGCCGGGGACGGTGAACGTCGGCATGTCGGGCATCGGTGGCGACTGCTTGTCGTTGCCGCCGGCCGCCGCGGCCGCGCTGCCCTCCGCGCCGAACCACAGCTTGGCGAGGAACTGGGTCAGTCCGAGCGCCATGATGTTGATGGCGACGCCGGAGATGATGTGGTCCACGCCGAAGGTGACGGTGGCGAGGGCGTGCAGCAGTCCGCCGAGCGCACCGCCGAGGACACCGGCCAGGGCCGCGGCCCAGGGGCCGTGCTGCCAGCCGACCGCGCCGGCGGAGAAGGCGCCGAGCATCATCATGCCTTCGAGGCCGATGTTGATGACGCCGGAGCGCTCGGCCCACAGGCCGCCGAGACCGGCCAGGCCGATCGGCACGGCGGCGTTGAGGGCCGAGATGTACTGGCCCGACCCGGTCAGGTTGCCCGCGCCGGTGACGATCCGCAGCAGGGACAGCAGGATCAGGGCGCCCGAGATGATCAGCAGGATCTTGGGGTAGGTGAGCTTGACCCGGGAGCGCTTGGGCTTGTGCTTGTGGCCGGTGCTCTCTGCGACCGGGGCCGTGAGGTTCGTGCTCACGAGGACACCTCCGCCTTGTCGGTCTTACGGGCCTGGGCGGCGAGCTCCTCGCCGACCTTCCGCTGCTGGAGTCTGAGGCCGTAGCGGCGCACGACCTCGTAGGCGATGACGACGCAGAGCACGATGACGCCCTGCATCACCCCGACGATCTCCTGCTCGTACTCCTCGAATTCGAGCTGGGTGCCGGTGCGCTCCAGGAAGCCCCACAGCAGCGCGCCGGCGGCCATCCCGACCGGGTGGTTGCGGCCGAGCAGGGCGATCGCGATGCCGGTGAACCCGATGCCGACCGGGAAGTCGGTGCCGTAGTTGTACGAGGTGCCGAGCAGCGTCGGCATGCCGATCAGGCCGGCCGCGGCGCCGGACAGCAGCATGGAGGTGACGATCATGCGCTTGACGCTGACGCCGCTGGCCTCGGCGGCCGGCTCGGACTGGCCGACGGTCCGCAGATCGAACCCGAAGCGGGTGCGGTTGAGGACGAACCAGTACGCGAAGCCGACGACGAGGGCGATGACGAGGAAGCCGTCGAGGGGCTTGGGCTGGGTGGGGATGGTGAAGAAGTGGCTGGAGGCCGGCAGGTTGGGCGTGTGGAAGAGGTTGCCCTCCTTCGTCGCCAGCCGGCCTTCCTGCAGGAAGTAGCCGATGACCGCGGCCGCGATGGCGTTCAGCATGATCGTGGTGATCACTTCGCTGACGCCGCGGGTGGTCTTCAGCAGACCCGCGATACCCGCCCAGACCGAGCCGACCAGCATCGCGACGAGGATGATCAGCGGGATCTGCACAAAGCCCGGGAGCGTCAGCGCGCCGCCGACCACCGCGGCGAAGAAGGCCGCGATGCGGTACTGGCCGTCGACACCGATGTTGAAGAGGTTCATCCGGAAGCCGATGGCCACGGCCACCGCGGACAGGTAGTACGGGACGGCCTTGTTGATGATCCAGACCTGGCTGTCGCTCTTGGAGCCGAAGTCGGCCATCACGGAGTAGGCGTACAGCGGGTCCTTGCCGGTGGCCAGGATGATCACCGAGGTGATCAGCAGGGCGGCCACGATGGCGAGGAGGGGGGCGGCGATCCCGAGGATCAGCTTGTTCTTGTCGAACCTGGCGAACTTGTTCACTCGGAGTCACCTTCCTCCGTGGGGTGCTCCTGCGTCGGGCCCGCGGCGGAGCCGTTGTCAGATGCGGCCAGGTGGCCGGTAGCGGCGCCGGTCATGGCCGAGCCCAACTCCTCCGGGGTGATGGTGGCGGGGTCCGCGTCCGCGACCAGGCGGCCGCGGTACATGACCCGCAGGGTGTCGGAGAGCCCGATCAGCTCGTCCAGGTCGGCCGAGATCAGCAGCACGGCCAGGCCTTCGCGGCGCGCCTCGCGGATCTGGTCCCAGATCTGCGCCTGGGCGCCGACGTCCACGCCCCGGGTCGGGTGCGCGGCGATCAGCAGCTTGGGGTGGTGGCTCATCTCGCGGCCGACGATCAGCTTCTGCTGGTTGCCGCCGGAGAGCGAGGCCGCGGTGACCTCGATGCCGGGGGTGCGGACGTCGTACTCGGCGACGATCCGCTCGGTGTCGGCGCGGGCGGCCTTCAGGTCGAGCAGCCGGCCCTTGACGTTGGGCTTTTCGGTGACGTGGCCCAGGATGCGGTTCTCCCACAGCGGGGCTTCGAGCAGCAGGCCGTGGCGGTGGCGGTCCTCGGGGATGTAGCCGATGCCGTCCTCGCGCCGGATGCGGGTGGGCGCGTGGCTGATGTCGATGCCGTCCAGCTCGACGGTGCCGTCGTCCGGGTCGCGCATGCCCATGATGGCCTCGACCAGTTCGGCCTGGCCGTTGCCCTCCACACCCGCGATGCCCAGCACCTCGCCCTTGTGGATGGTCAGCGACACATCGTCCAGGACGGTGCGCGCCACCCCCTCGGCGTCGGTGGTGACCAGCCCGAGCCCGCTGACCTTCAGCATCTCCACGTCGGTGACGGTGGACTCGCGGGTCTGCGGCGAGGGCAGCTCGCTGCCGACCATCAGCTCGGCGAGCTGCTTGGGCGTGGTCTGGCTGGGGACGACGGAGGCGACGGTGGTGCCGCGCCGGATGACGGTGATGTCGTCGGCGACCGAGAGCACCTCGCCCAGCTTGTGGGAGATGAAGATGACGGTCAGGCCCTCGACCTTGAGCTCGCGCAGGTTGTCGAAGAGCGCGTCGACCTCCTGCGGGACCAGGACGGCGGTCGGCTCGTCGAGGATGAGGGTGCGGGCGCCGCGGTAGAGGACCTTGAGGATCTCCACGCGCTGGCGGTCGGCGACACCGAGGTCCTCGACGAGGACGTCGGGGCGGACGCCGAGGCCGTAGCGGTCGGAGATCTTGAGGATCTCGGCGCGGGCCCTGGCGCCGATGCCGTGCAGTTTCTCGCCGCCGAGGACGACGTTCTCCAGGACGGTGAGGTTGTCGGCGAGCATGAAGTGCTGGTGCACCATGCCGATGCCGCGGGCGATGGCGTCGGCCGGGCTGTGGAAGCTGACCTGTCCGCCGTCGATGCTGATCGTGCCCTCGTCCGGCTTCTGCATGCCGTAGAGGATCTTCATCAGCGTGGACTTGCCCGCGCCGTTCTCGCCGACGAGCGCATGCACGGTGCCGCGGCGGATGGTGATGTCGATGTCGTGGTTGGCGACAACACCCGGGAACCGCTTGGTGATACCGCGGAGTTCCACCGCCGGTGCTGCGGCGGAGGCGCTGTCTGCCTGGGGGCTGCTGGACGCTTTGATGGCGCACTCTCCTCGGGGGACAGGGAGTGGTAAGGAGGAGCGGAAAGGGCGAAGATATCGCGCCAACTCCTGCGCTACGCGCGTAGTGTCGGCGCCGGAAAAGCGGCAGGGCTGCCGGGGTACCCGGCGAGCGGGTCCGGCGCGACGGCTCACAGGCCGTCGCGCCGGACCCGGATGCGCCCTACTGCTTGGCGGGGGTGTCGCTGACCTTGACCTGACCCGAGGCGATCTTCTTCTTCGCCGCGTCGAGCTTGCCCTGGATGTCGTCGAGGAAGCCGCCCGAGGTGGACAGCCGCACGCCGTTGTCCTTGAGCGTGTAGCTCTTGTTGCCGGTCAGCGGCTTCTTGTCCTTGACGCTCTTGACCAGGTCGAAGACCGCCACGTCGACGTTCTTCATCACCGAGGTGAGGATCGAGCTCTTGTACTGGGCCAGACCCGGCTGCTGGTACTGGTCGGAGTCGACGCCGATCGCCCAGGCGCCCTTCTTGCCGGCGACGGTCTCGATCGAGCCGTTGCCGGACTGGCCGGCCGCGGTGTAGATCACGTCGATGCCGGCGTCGAGCATGCCCTTGGCCTTGCCCTTCGCGGCGGCCGGGTCGTTGAAGCCCTTGTCGTCGTTGGCGTAGAGGTACTCGGAGGTGACCTTCGCCTTGGGGTCGGTGTCCTTGACGCCCTGCTCGAAGCCGGCCTGGAACTTCTGGATCAGCGCGTTCCGCTGGGCGCCGATGAAGCCGACCTTGTGGGACTTGCTCTTCAGCGCCGCGGCGACACCGGCGAGGTAGGAGCCCTCGTGCTCGGCGAAGACCATGCCGTAGACGTTCTTGGCCTGGGAGGGCGAGTCCACTACGCCGAACGTGGTGTCCGGGTAGTCCTTGGCGACCTTGTTGACGGACTTGCCGTAGTTGAAGCCGACGCCGATGACGGGGTTGAAGCCCGCCTCGGCGAGGGACGACAGCCGCTGCTCGCGGTCCGCCTCGGTCTCGCCGTTCTTGGCGGTCATCATCTTGGACTTCACGCCGAGGTCCTTCTCGGCCTTGTCCACACCGCGCGCCGCCGCCTCGTTGAACGAGTGGTCGTCGCGGCCGCCGACGTCGAAGGCGAGTCCGACGCCCTTGTTCTTGCCTCCGGACTCGGTGGACGAGGCACCACAGGCGGTCAGTGAAGAGGTGAGGGCCGCGGCGGCGATACCCGCGGCGACGATCTTGGATACCCGGCGCACGAGGGGTCCCTTCGTCTCGTAGCGCCTCCGTTGGCGCTGATTCCGCGGAATCGTAACGCGCGTAGATGCCAGGTAAAGGGGTGCTTGGAAGCCGTTATCGATTCGAGGCGTACGACCCCTGGACGAAAACACCAAGGCCGCCACCGCGGGGACGGCGGCGGCCGGTATCCGGGGCCTTGTGAGGGCTTGTCCTAGGGCGTGTCGAGCAGCGCGGCGGCTGTGAAGAGCTCCACGCCCACCCGGATGGCCCGCTCGTCGACGTCGAAGTCGCCGCGGTGGAGATCGTGCCGGCTGAGCTCGCCGGGCGGCCGGACGCCGAGGCGGGCCATGGCGCCGGGGACGTGCTCCAGGTACCAGGAGAAGTCCTCGCCGCCCAGGGACTGCTCGGTGTCCTCGACGCTGTGGATGCCGCGCCGGGCGGCCATGGCGTCCTGCAGCAGCTGGGCGCTGTCCGCCTCGTTGACCACCGGCGGCACCCCGCGGACGTAGTTGATCTGCGACTTCGCGCCGTGCAGGGCGGCGACCTCGTCGATGGCGGCGTGGACCATGTCCGGGGCCTGGCGCCAGGCGCCGAGATCGAGGCACCGGACCGTGCCGGACAGCTCGGCGTGCTGCGGGATCACATTGCAGGCGTGTCCGGACGCCAGCCGGCCCCAGGTGATGGCGAGCCCGGCGCGGGCGTCGACCCGGCGGGCGATCAGCGCCGGCACGTCGAGGGCGACCCGGGCGGCGGCGGTGACCATGTCGGTGGTCAGGTGCGGGCGGGCGGTGTGGCCGCCGGGCCCGTCCAGGGAGACCTCCAGCCGGTCGCAGGCCGAGGTGATCGGTCCCGTGCGCAGCCCGAGCCGGCCGGCGTCGACGCGCGGGTCGCAGTGCACCGCGAGGATCCGGCCGACGCCCTCCAGCACACCGGACTCGATCGCGTCGGCGGCGCCGCCCGGCAGCACCTCCTCCGCGGGCTGGAAGAGCAGCCGCACCGGGCGGGGCAGGGCGCCGGCCCGGGCCAGCTCGGCCAGGACCAGGCCGGCGCCGAGGACGACGGTGGTGTGGACGTCGTGGCCGCAGGCGTGCGCACGGCCGGGGACCGAGGAGGCGTAGTCGACGGTCTTGGTGTCCGGGATGGGCAGGGCGTCGAGGTCCGCGCGCAGGGCGAGCAGCGGGACGTCGCCGCCGGTGTCCGTACCGATGTCACACATCAGGCCCGTGCCGGTGGCGAGGACGCGGGGGTGCAGCCCGGCCCGCTCCAGGCGTTCCTTGATCGCCGCGGTGGTCCGGAACTCCTGGTTGCCGAGCTCGGGGTGCCGGTGCAAGTCGCGGCGGAAGGCGATGAGTTCGGCGCCGAGTGCCTCCGGCAGGGCGCCGGGGAGCGAGGCCCCTCCGGCGGTGTCGGCAGGGGCGTCGGCGTCGTCGGTTTCGCGGGACATCAGTTGGTTCACCCGTTGAAGGTTACGGGCCCGGATGGGGCAACTGTCCCTCGATCAACAAAAGTTCAGCCCCTTAGGGGAAGAAAATCTAGCCCGCTCGGCGCATGGACGGTTTATGAGAGGGGTATGAACTTCGGCTTCGCGCGCCGGTCAACCGGCGGCCATCCGCTGGGTGAAGGGCAGTCGTTGCACGTCACGGGCGGTCCCGGTGACGCCGTCGAGAAAGCCCTGTGCGCGCGGTGAGGCGTTGGCCGTCAGCCACTGCGGATCGATGTCACAGACCGCGACCTTCACCTGCGTACCCGCCAGCGCCAGCGGCAGGGTGTGCACGACGGTGGAGGGGAAGCTGACGATCAGCCGTCCGACGGGGCCGCGCCGGGCGATCAGTTCGAGCGGCAGGTCGGGCCGTACGACCTCCAGGCCGGTCTCGCCGGCCAGCCGGCGCAGCTTCTCGGTGCTCTCGCGGCGGTGCGCGAAGTAGCGGGTGGCGCCGTGCCGGCGGGCGAGTGCGCCGACGGCCTCCAGATAGCGGTCGCCGTCCACGACGCCGGTCTCGACCAGTGAGGTGCCGACGATGTCGGCGGCGCCCATGACCCGGGGCGGGCCGAAGCGCGCCCGGGTCCAGGCGAACTCGTTGGTGGTGACGCGGACACCGGGCGGGACCTCGACCGGCATCGAGCTGAACAGGCCGACGGTGCGCCGGCCGCCCTCCGGTGCCGGGGTGAGCCGGCGGCGCGCGGTGGCCGAGAACGGCGCGAAGACCAGGTCCCGCACTCCGCGCCCGCTGCCGTGCCGGTGCCAGCGCACCAGCCGCTCCCCGCGGGCGAGTTGGGAGATGAACTCCATGGTGGCGGTGCCGTCGTCGACCACGACCAGGTCGCGCGCCCTGGTGAGGGTGAGCAGCAGCTGCACATAGCGGGAGAACGGGTCGCCGATGACGATGCGGCGGGCGCGGCGCAGCAGCGGGGTGAGCCCGCCGATGGTGCGCATCGGGGCGGTCGGGCCGCCGCGGGCCTCCTCCCAGCGCACCGTATGGCCTTCGTCGCGGGCGAGTTCGGCCATCCGGCGCAGCTGGCCGCGGGTCATCGGGTCGTGCGGGGAGAGCACGACCACTGTGACGCCCGTGGCGCCCGTGGCGTCCGTGACGCCCTCGGCCGGGGCGGCGCTCCCGGCCCCCTCCGCGTGCGCCCATTCCAGGACGTTCAGCAGCTGTACGGGGCTCTCGACGAAGGCGAGGGTCCCGGAGTGCGGGGCGGCCTCGCGCGGTCCGCCGCCGGCGGGTGCGGTGCGGTTGCGCTGCCGCGGCACCCCCAGGAGACGGCGGGCGGGAGTACCCGTCGTCTCCTGGGGCGGGATCCCGGCGCCGGGCGTGACGGGCGCGGCGCGGGTCCCTTCGGGTGAGCTCACCATGGCTCCCGTCGTGGCTCGTCGGGCGAGGGGTCAGACGGCGGCCGGCTCGGCGGTGGCCTCGGCGGCCTCCGTCTCGGCGACCACACCGGCGACCCGGCGCAGCTTCTTCATCGGGCCGAGCTCGCTCTCGTAGACCTTCTTGACGCCGTCGCCGAGGGACTCCTCGATGGTGCGGATGTCGCGGACCAGGCGGGACAGGCCGCCGGGCTCGACGGAGGCGGCCTGGTCGGAGCCCCACATGGCGCGGTCGAGGGTGATGTGGCGCTCGATGAAGGTGGCGCCGAGGGCGACCGCGGCGAGGGTGGTCTGCAGGCCGGTCTCGTGGCCGCTGTAGCCGATCGGGACGTTGGGGTACTCCTCCTGCAGGGTGTTGATCATGCGCAGGTTGAGCTCCTCGGCCTTGGCCGGGTAGGTGCTGGTGGCGTGGCAGAGCAGGATGTTGTCGCTGCCCAGGACCTCGACGGCGTGCCGGATCTGCTTCGGGGTGGACATACCGGTCGAGAGGATGACGGTGCGGCCGGTGGCGCGCATGGCGCGCAGCAGCTCGTCGTCGGTGAGGGAGGCCGAGGCGACCTTGTAGCAGGGCACGTCGAACTTCTCCAGGAAGGCGACGGACTCGACGTCCCAGGGGGAGGCGAACCAGGCGATGCCGCGCTTCTTGCAGTACTCGTCGATGGCGCGGTAGCCGTCCTCGTCGAACTCCACGCGGTGGCGGTAGTCGATGTAGGTCATCCGGCCCCAGGGGGTGTCGCGCTCGATGTCCCACTGGTCGCGCGGGGTGCAGATCTCCGGGGTCCGCTTCTGGAACTTCACCGCGTCGCAGCCGGCGTCGGCGGCGGCGTCGATCAGCGCGAAGGCGTTCTCCAGGTCACCGTTGTGGTTGATGCCGATCTCGCCGGTGACGTAGACGGGGCGGCCGGGGCCGGCCTCGCGGTTGCCGAGGTTGCGGATGCGGGAGTTGCTGCTCATGGGGAGATTCCTTCGTGTGGATAAGGGGTGTGCGGGGTGGGGTCTGAGGGGGTCGGGTCAGAGGGAGGGGCCCAGCAGCCAGGCGGCGATCTCGCGGATCGCGCCGCTGCCGCCGGGTGTGGCGGTGACCGCGCGGGCCGCGCCGCGCACCACGTCGTGCGCCCCGGCCACGGCCACGGGCCAGCCGACGAGGTCGAAGCACGGCAGGTCGTTGACGTCGTTGCCGACGTAGAGCACGCGCTCGGGAGCGATGCCCGCTTCCTCGCACCACTGCTTGAGGGCGAGGTCCTTGCGGTCGATGCCGTGCAGGACGGGCACCTTCAGCTTGCGGGCCCGTGCGGCGACGACCGGGTTGGTCTCCGTGGACAGGATCAGCAGCTTCAGCTCCGCCCTGCGCAGGGCGGCGATGCCGAGGCCGTCGCCGCGGTGCACCGCGACGATCTCCCGTCCGTCGGCGTCGATCAGCACCCGGTCGTCGGTCTGGGTGCCGTCGAAGTCGAGAACCACCGCGTCGATGTCGTCGCGGGTGGGCAGGGCGCCGGGCCGCGGGGCGTCCAGCAGCGGCGCGAGGGCGCGGGCGCGGGCGAGATCGTGCGGATCGTCGATCTCCAGCACCCGGGCCGGGTCGGTGCGCACCAGCTCCGTACGGCCGAAGAAGCGGTGGCCGCTGGTGCGGAAGCCGGCCGCGTCCATGGCGTAGGCGGCGCCGGTCTCCAGCAGGTCCTGGGGGCGGTCCTGGCGGCGGGGCCGGAAGGACTTGTCGTGGTTGACGCCGTGCCCGCCGTCGGTGGCGCCGGCCGTGCCGGTGACCGCCGCCTCGGCGTCGCGCCAGACGAAGCCGTGGAACGGCGCGACGGTCAGCGCGCTGTCGGCGCCGTCCTCGACGACCGCGGCGGCGACCCCGTCGATGTCCTCGCGGACGAGGAACGGGCTGGTGCACTGGACCAGCAGCACCGCGTCGACCCGGGTGCCCTGCTCGGCCTCGTAGGCGTCCATGGCGTGCAGCACCGCGGCCTCGCTGGTGGCGGTGTCGCCCGCGATGTCGCCGGGACGGCGTATGACGACCGCTCCGGCGCCGCGGGCGGCGGCCGCGATCCCGGCGTCGTCGGTGGAGACCACGACGTCGGTCACCAGGCGGGCGGCGCGGCACTCGCGGACCGCGCGGGCGACCAGGGGTACGCCCCCGACGGCGGCGAGGTTCTTGGCGGGCACGCCCTTGGATCCGCCGCGGGCGGGGATGACGGCCACAACGGTGGGTGGCATTGCGGGCTCCTTGGTCGTCGGGCGGGGGGCATCGAGAGGTGCGCCGCGCAGCGGCCCATGCAGGGTGGTGGTGGGCGACGGGCGGGCGGTCACAGCTGCCCCCAGCGGCGGATGGCGGGCGCGACGCGCTGGACGCCGTGGCGGTAGGCGCCGCGGGCGGCCTCGCGGACCGTCTCGCGGGCGACCCGGCGCAGGCCGCCGGTCTCCTGCGGGGCCTCGGCGTAGCCGGCGAGCGGCTCGCCGTGCGGGTCCAGGCCGTGCCGGGCGAGGATGCCGGGGAGGTAGCCGGGGGCGGTGCGGGGTGTGTAGTAGGGGGTGACCGGCGGGAGGCGGTCGGCCTCGCGCAGCTCGGTGACCCGGGCGCGGGCGGCGTCGAAGGCCTTCTCGTACTCCCCGTCGGCGGCGACGCCCTGCCGGGTCAGCCAGTCCTTGTCGGGCTGCGGGAGGTGTCCGGCGTCCAGCTCGTCCCAGGAGGCCAGGCAGCCGGAGCCGAGGAAGTGGTGGTTGCCGAGGACCTCGCGGACGCCGAGGTCGGTGAGGACGGCGGTGGGGATGCCGCGGTGCAGCGACTCCAGTGCGGCCGTCGAGCTGACCGTCACCAGCAGGTCCGTGCGGTCCAGTACCTCGCCCATGTTCCCGTACACCAGGCGGCAGTTGGCGGGCAGCCCGCCGGGCGCCCTGGCGGCGAGCTTCTGGTAGGGAAGCTCCTCGATGTGGGTGGTGTGCTCGCCCGGCTTGCTGCGGAGCTTGATCAGCACCTCGCGGTCGGGGTGCTTGCGGGCGTGCTCAACCGCCCGGCGCAGCAGGTACGTACGGTCCGCACGGCTCTCCGGGACCGAGGGCTGGGCGGCGAACACCACGGTGCGGGGCCGGTGTTGGCCGGTGTAGGCCGCGCCGCCGAGGAACGGCAGCGCGCACTCGACGACGCTGGAGTCGTCGGCGCCGACCCCCCGGTAGACGGCGCGGAACCGGTCCGCGTCGTGCCGGGAGTTGGCGAGCACCACATCGGCGCCGTGCCGCAGCAGCAGCCCGTCCGCCAGCTTCTCGTAGACGACGCCGACATAGCCGGTGACGACGACGGGGCGGCGGCCGCCCGCGGCCGTCCCGGTCTGCCAGGCGCGGGCCAGTCCGTGCAGCATCGCCTGCACCGCACCGCCGACGCAGGCCAGCACGACCACGTCGTAGCGCGTACGGTCGATGGAGCGCACGAAGTCCACGGCCCTGATTTCGCGCAGGGATTCCGCACGGGCGCCGACCTCGTCGAGCTGGCGGACCGTGGGAGTGGCGCGGCCGCGGAGCAGATATCCGTCGAGCCGGATGTCCGGTTGGATCCGGTACGCTGTCAAAGCGCCCCATTTCCACCGGGTATCCGAGTCGGCGAGGACGGCGACCCGCGGCGAAGAAGCGGTACGTGATGGCACGTCGAAGACGCTAGGAAGGCATTCCGTTTGGCGGGCCAACTGGGCCGCAACAAAGGGTTAACAGCGGGTCGACGAATGGCGAACCGGCCCGATAACCGGCCTGGTTAACCATCCCGCCATTCTTCGTTCACCTCGCTGCCCGCACCGCGTAAAGACGAATGCCGGCTCCGCACCTAACGTCACCCGGGTGGTTAAGCTCTCCGTCATCGTGCCGTTCTACAACGTGCAGACATATGCGCCCGACACCCTGAAAAGCCTGGCGGCGAACGCCCGCGAGGACTTTGAATTCCTGCTCGTCGACGACTGCTCGCGCGACGAGACCCCGCAGATCCTCGCGCGCGCCGAACGCGAGCTCCCGGGCGCCAGAGTGCTGCGGCACGAACGCAACGGCGGCCTGGCCACCGCCCGCAACACCGGCCTGGACGCGGCCCGCGGCGAGTACCTCGCCTTCCTGGACGGCGACGACTGGCTCGCCCCCGGCTACTTCGCCGAACTCCTGTCCGTAATAGAGGAGTTGGGGTGCGACTTCGTCCGCACCGACCATGTCCAGTGCACCGCGCGGGCCCGCACCGTGCACCGCGTACCGCACGGCCGGCGCGGGGTGGTGATGAACCCGCGCGACGTGATCCTGCCCGCCGACCGCTCCACCTCCGTGGACTACGCCTTCGCCTGGGCCGGGATGTACCACCGCCGGCTGCTGGACGACGGAGTGCTGCACTTCCGGGACGGGCTGCGCACCGCGGAGGACCGTCCGTGGATCTGGCGGCTGCACCGCGAGGCGAAGTCCATGGCGGTGGTCGGACTGCTCGGCGTTTTCTACCGGCGCGGTGTGGCGTCCTCGCTCACCCAGATCGGCGACGTACGGCAGCTGGATTTCATTCGCGCATTCGACCAGGTGATCGAGGAGACCGCGAAAGATCGCGATGCGGATGTGCTGCTGCCGAAAGCGGTGCGCACATACTGCGCGATCATTTCCCACCATCTCGGTTCGATCGAACGATTCGAACCGCAGGTCGCCCGTAAATTGCGCTCGATGAGCGCCGCGGCGATGAAACGCATGCCGCAGGACGTACTGAAGGAAGCCCTCGATTCGATGGATGTGCAGCGCGCGTCCCGGCTGCGGCGGCTGCGCCGCCGCCCCTCCCCCAAGGTCTCGACTTCGCTCGACCAGGGCGGTACCCCCATGGCGGAGGTCGTCGCCTGATGCCCGCCCGACCCCGCACCCAGATCTTCGTGGCGTCCACGCTCTACGGCGCGGCGACGCTCGCCGCCGCGCTGGACGCCGACTGCTTCGCACCGGCCGACCGGCGGCTGCTGCTGCTCAGCAACAACGCCACGACCCCGGAGACCACCGCGTCGCTGGACACCATGCCCGGCTTCGACCGGCTGCGCGGCCGCTTCGACCGCGTACTGTCCTGGAACGAGACGATCAGCCCGTTCCACCCCGGCGGCTGGTCCCCGCGCCCGGACGACGCCCCCCTGTGGGAGCGCCACCTGCGCCTCCTGTGGGGCCTCGGCGACGACCACATCCACCTGGTCCTCGAGTCCATCCAGGTCAATCCGGCCCTCGCGATCGCCCAGCTCTTCCCCGACGCGCCGATCGACGTCTACGCCGACGGCCTGATGAGCTACGGCCCCACCCGCAACAAGCTCGATCCGCTGATCGGCACCCGTATCGGCCGGCTGCTCCACCTGGACCTGGTGCCGGGCCTGGCGCCGCTGCTGCTGACCGAGTTCGGCGTCGGGGCGCAGACCGTGCCGACCGACGCCTTCACCAAGGTGCTCACCGAACTCTCCGACGCGAGCGGCGAGTTGGACGTGCCCGAGGGCGCCGCGCTGCTCCTGGGCCAGTACCTCTCCGCGCTCGGCATCCTCACGCCCGAGGAGGAAGAGGGGCTGCATGTGCGGATGGTGCGCGGCGCCGCCGAGCGCGGGCACCGCGAGATCGTCTTCAAACCGCACCCGTCCGCGCCGGCCCGCTGGTCGCAGCTGCTGGAGCGGGAGGCCGAGAAGCTGGACATCGCGCTGACCGTGCTGGACAGCCCGGTCCTGGCCGAGGTGCTCTATCAGCGCATGCGCCCGGCACTGGTCGTCGGCTGCTTCTCCACCGCACTGCTGACCGCGGCCACCTTCTACGGCCTGGCCACCGCCCGCACCGGCACCGGCCTGCTGCTGGAGCGGCTGACGCCGTATCAGAACAGCAATCGCATCCCGGTCACGATCGTGGACGCCCTGGTGCCCGACCTCGGCGACCGCAGCGAGCGCCCGGCCACCCCGGTCACCGCCGAGAGCGTCGAAGGGCTGGTCACCGCGGTCGGCTATGCGATGCAGCACCAGATCTACCCGCAGCTGCGCCCGGCCGCCGAGCGCTATCTCGCCGCCCATCTCGACCAGTCCACCCGGCGCTACTTCAAGCGCCGCCGGCTGACCGCGCTGGCGCTGCCCGGCGCGATCCCCTCCCAGCTGTCGTTCATCCCGCGCAACGCCACCGTCCGCAAGGTCGCGCGCCGGGCGCGGGCGGTGCAGCGGCGGCTGAAGAAGCGGGCCGCGTTCGGATGACCGCCCCTCAGCTGACGGCCGGGGCACCCGCGCCGGACATCCGCACCGCCCCGCCCCGGCCCGTCATAGTCGGGCGCAGCCGCAAAGGACCTTCGCGGCTGCGCGCACTCGACGGGCTGCGGCTGCTCGCCGCCCTGATGGTCGCCGCGTACCACTACGGGGGACGCGGCGGCGAGATAGCCCAGGCCTGGGGCGGCTCTCCCGCCCACCAGTTCCCCACCGCGGCCCCCTACTTCGCCTACGGCTGCCTGGGCGTCCAGATCTTCTTCGTCATCAGCGGCTTCGTCATCTGCCTCAGCGGCTGGGGCCGCACCCTGCGCGCGTTCGTCGCCGGCCGCGTCTCCCGCCTCTACCCGGCGTACTGGGCCGCGATCCTGCTCGTCACCGCCGTCTTCGCGCTCCCCTGGGTCGCCTACAAGGCGCTGCCGCCCAGCGAGGTGCTGACGAATCTGACCATGCTCCAGCAGCCGCTGGGCGTCGACCGGGTCCTGGGCGTGTGCTGGACCCTCTGGGCGGAGATGCGCTTCTACGCCCTCTTCGCGCTCTGCGTCGTCCTGCCGGGGGCCACCCGCGGCCGGGTCGTGCTCTTCTGCGCCGGCTGGACGCTGGCCGCGGCGCTCGCACAGGCGGCCCACGAGCCGTTCCTCGACACCGTCCTGATGCCCGAGTACGCCCCCTTCTTCATCGGCGGCATCGGGCTGTACCTCCTCCACCGCTACGGCGCCCGCGATCCGATCGCCTGGGCGATAGTCCTGGTCAGCTGGCTGCTCGGCCAGCACTACGCGGTCGCGGGCCTATGGCACGCCCCCTCGGCCACCGCCTTCTCCTACCGCTCAACAGCCATCATCATCGCCATCGTCACCCTCGGCTTCGCCCTGGTCGCGGCCGTCGCCCTGGGCGCGTTCCGCTGGGCGAACTGGCGCTGGCTGACGGTGGCCGGCGCGCTCACGTACCCCTTCTACCTCGTCCACGAACACCTGGGCTGGGTCGTCGTCCGCGCCCTGCACCACACCCTCGGCGTCCCCTCGTACGCGACGCTCACCCTGACGGTGGCCCTGATGCTGCTCCTGGCCTGGCTACTGCACCGCTTCGTCGAACGCCCCCTGACACCACGCCTCAAGCGGACGATCGATCCCCGGCGGGCTTAGGGCTTTGCCGGGGGGAATACCGCTCCGGCCCGCACCGTTGTGGCCCCGCAGGGGGCGTTCGCGTCCACTACGGGATCTGTTCGCCCCCGCCCTAGGGGCCCCCGCCGTCCCGGCGGCCCCTAGTCGGCCCGCTCTGTCAACGCCTCGATCCCCGCCACGATGATCCGCAGCCCGTCCTCGAAGCTGCGCTCGATGTCGCCGAACATCTCGTGGCCGGCCTGCGCCGCGAGCGGGTAGTTCGCGGCGAGGCGCTGGTCGCGGCGGTCCAGGTCGTAGGCGGGGTCGCGGCTCTCCGGCTCGCGGGTTTCCGGG
Source organism: Streptomyces sp. NPDC002446 (assembly GCF_053595675.1). Lineage (NCBI taxonomy): Bacteria > Bacillati > Actinomycetota > Actinomycetes > Kitasatosporales > Streptomycetaceae > Streptomyces > Streptomyces sp. NPDC002446. Next base: position 128,995 of record NZ_JBSFYC010000015.1, read on the forward strand.
CGGCCCGGCTCGGGGTAGACGGACTGCTCCTCGATGACCAGGCCGATGGTGAAGTTGTACGCGGTCCACCAGCCCCGCGCCGCCATGCCCAGGGAGATGCCCTCCTGTGTGAGCCGGCCCATGATGTGGTCGAGCGGCAGGGCATAGCTCTCGTCGGTCATCCGCGTGCCGCTGAAGACCTTGCCGCCGTCGCGGTAACCGAGCAGGTCACGGCGGAGCGCGCGGCAGGTGGCGAGCAGCGCCTCCTGCCAGGTGTCTCCTATCGCCGCCAGCCCGGCGTCCGGCCCGATCAGCGGGGCGGTCATCCGCCGGAACATCTCGGTGGCCATCTCGTCCAGCAGCTCCTGCTTGTTCTTGAAGTGCCAGTAGAGCGCGGGCGCCTGGACGTTCAGCTCCTTGGCGATCCGGCGCAGCGTGAGCCCGTCGAGCCCCACTTCGTTCAGCAGCCGCAGGGCGGTGTCCACCACCTGCTTCCGGTCGATGCGCGAAACCATGTTGACAACTTAACACCGTTAAGGCCATTCTCGCAGCCATGGAACTTAACAGCGTTAAGGGCAGCAGTGCCAAGGACCGTGCCGGTGTTACGGACGTCGACGTGCTCATCGCCGGAGCGGGCCCGACCGGCATCGCCCTCGGTATCGACCTCGCCCGGCGCGGAGTGCGCGCCCTGATCGTCGAGCGGCAGGACCGCCTCTCCCCCGGCGCCCGCGGCACCGGGCTGCAGCCGCGCACCCAGGAGGTCTACGACGACCTCGGTGTGCTGGACGCCATACGGGCGGCCGGCGGCCGCTACCCGAAGATGGCCCGCTGGGAGAACGGCCGGATCGCCGAGGTCCGGGAGATGCTGGAGCGGGTCGACCCAACGCCCTCCGTCCCCTACTCGAACGCCCTGCTGGTGCCCCAGTTCCGCAACCTGGAGCTGCTGCACGAGCGGCTGTGGGAGCTCGACGGCGAGGTGCTCTTCGCCACCGAACTCACCGCCTTCAGCCAGGACGCGGACGCGGTGACGGCCCAGCTCCGCGGCGCCGACGGCGAGGTGCGCACGGTGCGCGCCGGCTACCTCGTCGCCGCCGACGGCGGGCGCAGCACCGTACGCCGGGCCCTTGGCACCGCGATGAGCGGCCCGGCGCTGGAGCCGGGCGCGGCGCTGCTCGCCGACGTCCGGATCGACGGCCTCGACCGGGACCACTGGCACCGCTGGCCCCTGCCGGACCACGGGTTCGTGATGGCCCTGCCGCTCGCCGGCACCGACTACTTCCAGACCTTCACCGCCGCCTTCACCGAGGTGCCCGACACCGCGCCCGAGTACGTACGCGCCGCACTCGCCCGGCACACCCACCTGGCCGCCGAGCAGATCGGCGAGGTGGTGTGGGCCTCCGTCTACCGCCCCAGGGCCGGGATGGCCGACTCCTTCCGCAGCGGCCGGGTCTTCCTGGCCGGCGACGCCGCGCACATCCACTCCCCGGCCGGCGGCCAGGGCCTGAACACCAGCGTCCAGGACGCCTACAACCTCGGCTGGAAGCTCGGCCAGGTGCTGCGGCACGGCGCCCCCGACACCCTCCTCGACACCTACGAGGCCGAGCGCCGCCCGATCGCCGCGGACATCCTGGAGACCAGCACCCGGCTGCACCGCTCCGGTTCGACGCGCCGCGGCCGGGACCTGCACCAGCTCGGCATCGGCTACCCCGACAGCCCGCTGACCACGGAGCTGCGTACGGACCTGCCCGAGGGCGCGCTCGGCGCCGGCCACCGCGCCCCCGACGCCCCGTGCCACACCGCCGACGGCAAGCCCGCCCGGCTCTTCGACGCCTACCGGGGGCCGCACTTCACCCTGCTCGCCCTGGGTGACACCGACCTGGACGCGGACGCGCTGCCGGCCGGTCCGCAGATGCTGCGCCTCGTCCGCGTGGGCGGCCCGTCGCCCGATCTGATCGACACCGACGGCCATGTCGGCGATGCCTACGGCACCACCCCCGCCGTGTTCCTGATCCGCCCCGACGGCTACCTGGCCCTGGCCGCCCCCGCCGAGGACGCCACGGCGCGGGTGACCGCCGCCCTGGCCCCGTACTTCGGCGCCACCGCCCCGCAGCCGGCCGGCTGACCCGCACGCGCACGAGGCCGCACCCGCAGGATTGCGCGGGTACGGCCTCGTGCCGGGGACGGGCGCCTGAGGGGGGCGGGGCGCCCGGGGCGGTGATCCGCCCGTGCGGTTCCGGGGCCCTAAAGGACCAGGGAGAGCAGCAGTACGCAGACGATCCCGACGACCGAGATCAGCGTCTCCATCACCGACCAGGTCTTCAGCGTCTGGCCGACGTTCATGCCGAAGTACTCCTTGACCAGCCAGAAGCCGGCGTCGTTGACATGGCTGAAGAAGAGCGAGCCGGCGCCGATCGCCAGTACCAGCAGCGCGCCGTGAGTGGTGCTCAGGTCCGCGGCGAGCGGGGCGACCAGCCCGGCGGCGGAGATGGTGGCCACGGTCGCGGAGCCGGTCGCGAGCCGGATGGCGACCGCGATCAGCCAGGCCAGCAGCAGGGCGGACAGGTGCCAGCCCTGGGAGATCTCCAGGATCATCCGGCCGACACCGGCGTCCACCAGGGTCTGCTTGAAGCCGCCGCCCGCGCCGACGATCAGCAGCACCCCGGCGATCGGGGCGAGCGACTTCTCGACCGTCGAGGCGACGTTGCCGCGGGTGAAGCCGGCCGCCCGGCCGAGCGTGAACATCGCGACGACGACGGCGGTCAGCAGCGCGATCAGCGGCGAGCCGACGACGTCGAAGACCCTCTGAACCGTGTGCCCGGGATCGTCGACGACGATGTCCACCAGCGCCTTGGCCAGCATCATCACGACGGGCAGCAACACGGTGGCCACGGTGATCCCGAAGCCGGGACGCCGCTGCAGGTCCTGCGACGCCCGCTGCGGTACGAGGCTCTCCGGCGGGGTGATGTCCACCCACCGGGCCGCGTAACGGGAGAAGACCGGCCCGGCGATGACCGCGGTCGGGATGGCGACGAGCACACCGAGCGCGAGGGTGACCCCGAGGTTCGCGCCGACCGCGTCGATCGCCGCCAGCGGCCCGGGGTGCGGCGGGATCAGCCCGTGCATGACGGAGAGTCCGGCCAGCGCCGGGATGCCGATCCGCATCAGCGAGAAGTTGCCGCGCCGGGCGACCAGCAGCACCACCGGGATCAGCAGCACGATCCCGACCTCGAAGAAGATCGGCAGCCCGACGACGCCGGCGATCAGCACCATCGCCCACGGCATGGCCTTCCCGCTCGCCTTCGCCAGGATCGTGTCCACGATCTGATCGGCGCCGCCCGAGTCCGCGAGCAGCTTGCCGAGGACGGCCCCGAGCGCGATCAGTACGCCCGTGCCCGCGACCGTCGTGCCCAGCCCGGCGGAGAAGCTGGCGATGGCCGCGTCGAGCGGCGCACCGGCCACCGCGCCCAGCACCAGCGAGCCGATGATCAGCGACAGAAAGGCATGCAGCTTGAACGTGGAGATGAGCAGGACGATGACGGCTATGCCGGCCAGGACGGCGATGCCCAGCTGTGCGTGACCGGCCGAGGTGATGGGCTCGGTCGCGTCCGCTGCGAGCATCTCGACGCTGAGATGTGTCACGGCGATTCCCTTGCTTGGACGGAGGGGGAGGGTGGTGCTGCGGTACGGCGTCCGGGGTGGGGCCCGGCCTATCCGGCGGGTGCTGCCGCGGCGCGCAGTGCGGCCACCGCCCGCTCGGCGATCTGCCGCGGAGTGCCGGACACATCCACGGCGACGCCCGCCTCGTCCGGGCCGAGCGGTTCGAGCGTGGCGAACTGCGAGTCCAGCAGCGCGGCCGGCATGAAGTGGCCGGTGCGCTCGGCCATCCGCGCCCCGATCAGCGCGCGGTCGCCGGTGAGGTGCAGAAAGACGACTCCGGGAGCGGCGGCCCGCAGCCGGTCGCGGTAGGCCCGCTTGAGCGCGGAGCTGCTGACGACCCCGCCCCGCCCGGCCCGCCCGTGCGCCCAGGCACCGATCGCATCCAGCCACGGCCAGCGGTCGTCGTCGTCCAGCGGGGTGCCGGCCGACATCTTGGCGATGTTGGCCGGTGGATGGAAGTCGTCACCCTCGGCGTAGGGAACGCCCAGTTCGGCGGCCACCAGTGGGCCGATGGTCGTCTTGCCGGTACCGGCCACGCCCATCACGACGATGACGTGGGGAGCGGCATCGGGGGTGCTCATCCCGGGTTCCTCGCTGTCTTCCTTGACCTCGTGCGCCCCCACTGAAACCCATTAGGTACGACGTATTCAAGCCCCTGTGACGCAAACGTCATACTTAATTGGTTGCGGGCAGGAACGTAGGCTTGGCCCATGGAAAACGAGGGGAAGGGGCTGCACGGCCGTGTGCTGGAGTCCCTCGGACCCGCGATCACCGCGGGCGACTACCCTCCGGGCACGATCCTGCGCACGGACGAGCTGGAGCAGCGCTTCGACGTCTCGCGCACGGTCATCCGCGAGGCGATCCGGGTACTGGAATCCATGCAGCTGGTCGCCTCCCGGCGCCGGGTGGGGGTGACCGTCCGGCCCACCGAGGAGTGGAACGTCTACGACCCGCGGGTGATCGGCTGGCGGCTGGCCGGCCGTGACCGCCCCCGCCAGCTGCGCTCGCTGACCGTACTGCGCTCGGCCGTCGAACCGGTCGCCGCCGGGCTCGCCGCCCAGCACGCCACGCCCGCCCAGTGCGCCGAACTCACCGAACACGCCATGGGCATGGTCGCCACCTCACGCGGCCAGCAGCTGGACGCCTACCTCGTCCACGACACGGCCTTCCACCGCGTGATCCTGACCGCCTCCGGCAACGAGATGTTCGCCCGCCTCGGCGATGTCGTCGCCGCCGTCCTGACCGGCCGCACCCAGCACCACGTGATGTTCACCGACCCCGACCCGGCCGCGGTCACCCTCCACGTCCAGGTAGCAGAGGCGGTACGCACGGGCGACGCCCCACGCGCGGAGGAACTGACGCGGCAGATCACGGCGGGGGCGATGGCGGAGCTGGACGTTTTGGCGCCTTGACGCTGCGCTTGGCTTGCACGTTTTCGGCTGGCCCGCCGTGGGGGTTTGTCGCCGTTGCGCCTGCGGCGGGCGTTGCCGCTGCGCGGGGCGTTTTCGGGGTGCGGTGGCGGTCCTCCGGGGCAGGGTGTCCGGACTGCTTCGCTTTACGTCCGGACACCCTG